>CAKTUT010000048.1 GCA_934621665.1 uncultured Oscillospiraceae bacterium
CAACTCCATCGATCAGTGGATTGACTACGACGAGAATTTCCACGTCACCATTCAAAAGCACAACAATAAAAACGTCACCGGTGTTGGCATGACCGCTCTGTCCGGCACGCATATCATCTATCTGGACGACGTCAACATCTCCGGCCCGGGTCAGCGCGGCAATGTATACGCAAACGCCGGTCTGACGCTGAACCTCTCCGGCGACAGCACACTCACAAACGAGGATCAGGATGCAGTATTCAAGCTGGATGGCAGTCTGACACTTGCGCGTAACGGCGAGAACAAGACCATTCTGACGCTTGCCGGCAACAAGGCGTTCGCTGGCTCAAATACCGGCGAGCTGACCGTCAACAGCGGCATCATCAAAAACAGCTGCACCGATAGAAACGCCACGCTGAAAAGCCTTACCGTCAACGGCGGCACGCTCTTTGGCTTCGGCCAGATAAACGGCACGGTTACAATCAACGGCGGCAGCGTGGACATTGAAGTCCCCGAGGGAACGGAGGTCAAAAACACGGCCGGCCAGACGCTCCACAAGGACGTGCTCCATTTTGACGATTCGCTGAAAAACACGCTGATCGCAAACGGCATTTCGTTCTCTGACAGCTCGTTCAGCTTCAATCAGAACGATCTTTATATCGACGAAAACGGCAACATTCACCTCTGGCTGCCGAACAACGTAACTGTCAGCACGATTACCGTCGACGGCACAACCTACTACCCCACGCCGGGCTCGGACGGCAAGATAGAAATGCGTGAAAAGTGCGCGCCCATCATCACCGCGCAGCCTACTGACGCAGCAGCCACTGAAAACACCGACGCAGTCTTTACGCTCAGCGTCATCGCCGCGCCCGTCCCCACCTATCAGTGGCAGTCCAGCACCGACGGCGAAAACTGGACGGATATTGTCGGCGCGACCACAAGTGCGCTTACGCTCTCCTCGGTCACACGCGCACAAAATGGGACAACGTATCGCTGCGTTGTGACAAACTCCGAGGGCAGCGCCACATCAAATTCCGCCACGCTTACGGTGCACTACGCATCCACCATCACCCAAAGCCCATCCGCGATTACTGTCGGCGTTGGCAGCACGGCCACGTTCCGCGTCAGCGCTGACGCAAATCCCGCGCCCAGCTATCAGTGGCAGTATTCCATCGACGGCACAGCGTGGCAGGATATCAGCGGCGCAAACGCGTCCGAATACGAAACGCCTGCAACGACAAAGCCTATGAACGGCTGGCAGTATCGCTGCGTTGTGACAAATCCGTTCGGTACGGATACCTCTGCCTCCGCCACGCTCACCGTAAACTATTCGCCGGAAATCGGCGGCCAGCCGCAGGACGTGAGCGTCATTGAGGGCGAGCGCGCCGTGTTCACTGTCAGCGATATCACCGGCAATCCGCCTCCTGCGTATCAGTGGCAGGTCAGCACCGACGGCGAAACCTGGACAGATCTTGACGGCGAGACCGGCAGCGTCTACAGCGTTGTCACAACGCCGTCGATGGATGGCTGGCAGTACCGCTGCAAGGTGGCAAACAGCTCCGGCAGTGTCTATTCTGAGCCGCCCGCCACGCTGCGCGTCACGCGTGCCTATGCAAATCTGACCGCAGAACCGAAAAATACTGTGATTCTCCCCGGCACAAAGCTGACCTACACAGCAGAGACGAATGTTGACTGCCAGAGCATCCAATGGTACATCGCCGCCGTCAGCGGCAGCACCCGTGAGATGATCCTCAACGGTGCCGACGGTACTACCGTTCTGGAATACACGTTCGACGCATTTGGCAGCTATGAATGCTGGTTTACGGCAAGAAACAGCGACACCGATTTCCTTATGGAGAGCAACCACATCACGATGCAGTCGGGTCTGCCGCTGGTCATCGCGGCCATTCAGGGCGAAATGCCTTTCCTGGATGTGGGCACGAACGACTGGTTCTATAACGACGTGGCCTATGTCTGGGAAAACGGCCTGATGAGCGGTACAGCCGCCGACCGTTTCAGCCCCAATGCTTCCACCACGCGCGCCATGCTCGTCACGGTTCTCTACCGTATGGACGGCAGCGCCATATCGAGCGGCAATGCACCATTTACCGATGTGCCCGCCGGCAGCTGGTACGCGGACGCGGTGTCATGGGCAGCGGAAAACGGCATCGTCACCGGCTACAGTGCCACGCGCTTTGCCCCGAACGAGCCTGTCACACGCGAGCAGGTCGCCGCGATTCTCTATCGCTACGCCATGCTCTGCGACCGCGACCTCTCCCCCGCCGCAAGCCTTATGGCCTTTGCTGATCATGCTTCTGTCTCCGGCTACGCGCGCGAAGCGCTCAGCTGGGCAGTCGGCAGCGGCCTGATCGGCGGCAGCAATGGGCGGCTCAATCCGTCCGGCACGGCGACGCGTGCCGAGATCGCCGCCATTCTTCACCGCTTCCTCGGCTAACCTTTCACATACCAAGCACTGCGCCGCACGAATTTCGTGCGGCGCAGTGCTTTCCCGTATTTTCAATAGCAGCGCAAAACGCCCTCTGCCAACCGGCAGAGGACGTTTATTTTGCTTTGAAAAATTTTTACTTTTTGCTGCCTGTATCAGCACCGCGCGCGGCCTCCAGCTTTGTCTGGCGGCGATTCTTGACCTCATCGCTCATCGGCTGGATATCACCGGCGGCAGTCAGCGACATCTTCGTCAGCGTCGGGCCAACCAGCTCATAAATCAAAATCGCAAACAGCGTAATATTGCGGATCAGGCTTCCCTGCTCACCCAGCTGCGACGCCGTCACGCACATACCAAGCGCCACGCCCGCCTGCGGCAGAAGCGTAACGCCAAGGTGCTTGCAGATCACATCGTTGCACTTCATAAGCTTGGAGCTGAAATATGCGCCAAGGTACTTGCCAACCGAACGCGACAGAATGTAGACAATACCAATCACAACGATGATACCACGAGAGAATACGCTCAACTCCAACTCCGCGCCGGAGATAACAAAGAATGCAGCATACAGCGGGCTTGCCCAGCGATCGGCCTTTCCCATAATTTCTTCCGACAGCGGGCAGAGATTGCAGAACACCGTGCCAAGCATCATGCACACCAGCAGCGACGAAAAGCCAATTGTCACGCCGCCAACCTTGATGTCCAGCATCGAAAGCGCCGCCGTCAGGAACACAAACGCAATCGTCATGTTAAGGCGGTTCGTATTGGAGTTAAACAGCTTTTCCAGCTGCGTCAGTACCCAGCCCAGCAGCGCGCCAAGCGCCAATGAGCAGACTATCTCAAGTGCCGGGTTGACAAGCACGGAAATCAGGTCAAAGCTGCCTGCCACCATTGCCTTGGCAATGCCAAAGCTGACGGCAAACACCACAAGGCCAACCGCGTCATCCAATGCGACAATCGGCAGCAGCAGATCAACCAGCGGACCCTTTGCCTTATACTGCCGCACCACCATCAGCGTGGCGGCAGGCGCAGTCGCGGTTGCAATCGCGCCCAGGGTAATCGCCTGTGCAACGGTCAGCGTATTTTTGCTGATGACACACACCAGCAGCAGTGCTACATCCACAAGGAATGTTGTGTTCAGCGCCTGCAAAATACCAATGACGGTCGCCTGTTTGCCGGTTTTTTTCAGCTGGGACATCCGGAACTCATTGCCGATGGCAAAGGCGATAAAGCCCAGCGCCACCTCAGAAACCAGCGACAAATTTTCCACACTTTCGTGCGTCACAAAGCCCAAGCCACTAATGCCGAGCCGTCCAAGACAGTACGGGCCAATCAGAACGCCCGCCACCAGATATGCCGTAACCGATGGCAGCTTCAGCGGCTTTGCCACACGGGTCATCAGCAGGCCCGCCAGAATTGCAACAGAAAGAGACAATAACGTATTCATAGGTATGATCCTTTCCTGATCATGATTTTTCATGATTCCTCAAACAACCTCCCTAATTATACGCGCAACTGACAAAAAATCAATAGCATTTTCGTATATTTCAACAGTTTCTTCTGCTGCAGCGTATAACCGGATACATCGCCGTGATTGCACATTGCAATTGCCGCGTGCATACGCTATAATTTCCAAAATCAATTCATATACGGGAGCGAGCAGAATGTATAAGAACACGGGAAAGTACGCACTGGTCGGCGGCGTGCTGCTGGATGGCACGCGCGACATGACGCCGCAGAGCGGTAAGATTGTCTATGTAAACGGCAGCCGCATTGAGCGCATCGCGGATGGCCAGACGGCAGACGCCGGATATGAGGTTGTCGATCTGCACGGCAAGTACATTCTGCCGGGACTGATTAACCTGCACGTCCATCTCCCCGCCTCCGGCAAGCCGAGAAAGAAGCCATCCGACCCCAAAAAGCTGGTAAAGCTCATCACGTCCTGCGCGCCGATGCGCAAAATCGGGCTGAAGCTCTGCGAGGGCTACGCAAAAACGGAGCTGCTCAGCGGCGTGACCACCATCCGCACCGTGGGCGGCGTGGCCGATTTTGACACAATCATCCGCGATCTTGCCGCGGCAGGCAAAATTCTTTCGCCGCGCATTCTCGCCTCCAACATGGCGGTTTCCGTCCCCGGCGGGCACATGGCAGGCTCACTTGCCTATGAGGCAACCACACCGGAGGAGGCCGCGGGTTACGTTGAAAAAATCGCCGCAAAAAAGCCGGATCTCATCAAGCTGATGATTACCGGCGGCGTTCTGGATGCTGAGGTTGTCGGCGAACCGGGCGTGCTGCGCATGAAGCCGGAGCTCGTCAAGTCAGCGTGCGACCGTGCACACCAGCTTGGAATGCAGGTGGCTGCGCACGTAGAAAGCCCGGAGGGCGTGCGTGTGGCGCTGGAAAACGGCGTGGACTCCATCGAGCATGGTGCAAAGCCGGATGATGAAATTCTGCGTCTGTTCCGCGAGCGGCACGCGTTTCAGGTGTCCACTATTTCACCCGCGCTTCCCTATGCACTGTTTGACCGCAGCATCTCGCACGCAACATATGAGCAGCAGGAAAACGGCAAAATCGTCTTTAACGGCATTGTCTCTATGGCAAAGGCCTGTCTTAATGCGGGAATTCCGGTCGGTCTTGGCACCGACACCGGCTGTCCATACATCACGCACTATGATATGTGGCGCGAAATTTGCTACTTCGTCAAATACTGCGGCGCAACGCCCGCGTTTGCACTCTACAGTGCAACGCTTCTGAACGCAGAGCTGTCCGGTATTGCATCGCGCACCGGCTCGATTGAAGCGGGCAAGGACGCCGATCTGATTGTCTGCGCTAAAAATCCGCTGGACGATCTGACAGCGCTGCGCAAGCTGGATCTGGTCATCCGCGGCGGCTACCGAATTGACCATCCCACAGTCAAGAAGCTGCCGGAGGTCGAACGCGAGCTCGACAAATTCCTATAATTACAGTCAAACGTCAAAAGCGGCAGGCAAATGCCTGCCGCTTTTGCTATTTCCGTTACAGCTTACAGCGCCTTTTTCGGGCAATTCATCGCACATTCCATACACAAAATGCACTCCGTGCCGTTTTCGCGTTTACGCGAATTGTCGGTGACATCCACATTCATGGGGCACACACGCTTACATCTGCCGCAGCTGATGCACTTGCTGTGATCGCATTTGACACGGAAGAGTGAAAAATAGCTCATCGGCTTTAAAAACACCGTAATCGGGCACAGATACTTGCAGAATGCGCGATTGTCCTGAAAATGATACGCCAGCGCGATGCCGCTTACGTAATAAAGCGCGTTTCCAATCAGGAACGACCAGAACATAATTCGCTCCAGATTGCGTGCGTGCGTCAAGAACAGTGTCGTCACAAAAACCAGTGACAACGCAAACGTCACATATCGCAGCCAGCCAAGCTTTTTACGCGGCTGCTTTGGCGTTTTATACGGCAGGAAATCCAAAACCATCGCCGTCCAGCAGCAGTAGCCGCACCAGCCGCGGCCAAAAATCAGCGGTCCGAAAATCTTGGCAACGGCGTAGTGGATCGTCGCCGCCTCAAATACGCCGGTAAACAGATAGTACCAGAAGCCCTCAATCTGCATATTCTCGTTGCAGATCAGCCCCAGATACACCAGCATATAGCTCCCCACCAGCAGCTGCACCACGCGCCGCGCGTGGCGATACTTTCGGATGAAGAGAAAAAGCCCCAGCGCAATGGAGATACCGATATAACTGAAATTCAGCAGGTAAAACAGGTTGTCCTTTGTCAGCCAGAGCGTCACGGCGACCGTCTCAAAAATCACCAGCATCAGCAGCGGCTTTACGTACTTTTTCATGGCGTGTCTCCCCTCGTTTTCTCTCTGCTTTCATTATATCGGCCGACGCGTTGGCGGTCAATCATATGGCGGTAACGAATACGTAAAAACTCAGCTTTCATACGAAAATGTGCCCCATGGCAATTCCATGGGGCACGAACGCGCTTATTTTCCGCTTGCGCCGTAGTTTGCCAGCACACGCGCCGAGGGGTCGGACACATCGCAGCCCTCCCATGCCTTGTTCGGCATCCAGAAATCCTTGACCATCTCTGCCTGACCGGGATAATATTTCTCAAAAATCTCGCGGTAGAGCAGACTTTCCTTTGTAAACGGCTGCGCAAAGGAATACGCCTTGCGCTTTTGCGCAAATTCCTCATCGGTGTAGCAGCTTTCGGCATATGCTTTCAGATCATCCACCATCGAATGGCCGACCGCGTCGGAGAATGCCGCTTTCTGCCGCCACAGGATATCCTCCGGCAGGATTTTGTCCTCGGCAAACGCACGCCGCAGCAGATATTTTCCCATATCATAGATGTTCCGCTTCTTTTCTGGGTCAATTGCCATCACATACTTTACAAAGCCCAGATCTCCAAACGGCACGCGCGCCTCCAGTGAGTTGGCCGAAATGCAGCGGTCCGCACGCAGGACATCGTACATATAAAGCTCATCCACGCGCTTTTTTGCTTCCTGCTGGAACGCCTCAGCCGACGGTGCAAAGTCTGTATATTTATACCCAAAAAGTTCGTCTGAAATTTCACCCGTCATCAGCACGCGGACATCCGTCTGCTCATGAATGGCTTTACAGCACAGATACATGCCGATGCTGGCACGGATGGTTGTGATGTCATATGTGCCAAGCAGCGCAATGACCTCCTCCAGCGCGTCCAGCACATCCTGCCGTGTCATGGTGACCTCGGTATGCTCCGCACCGATGAACTCCGCCACTTCACGCGCATACTTCAGGTCAATTGGGTCAAGATCCATGCCGATGGCAAACGTGCGGATTTTCTTGCCAAGGAGCTTTGATGAAATGGCACACACCAGACTGGAATCCAGTCCGCCGGAGAGTAAAAAGCCAAGCGGTGCATCGGCGTCAAGCCGCTTCTCCACGCCCGCAATCAGCTTCTCGCGGATGGCGGCGCAGACAGTGTCAAGATCATCCTCGCAATAGTTTGTCACCGTAGTCAAATCGGCGTAGCGCACAAACGCGCCGTCCTTATAATAGTGGCCGGGCGGAAATGGCATAACGCGCTTGCAAAGACCAATTAGGTTCTTTGCTTCACTTGCAAAAATAATCGAGCCGTCGTCCAGATATCCATAGAACAGCGGTCGGATACCGATAGGGTCACGCGCGGCGACAAGGGAATCTGACGCGCTGTCATAGATAATCATGGCGAACTCCGCATCCAGCTTGTTGAACATTTCAACGCCATATTCATGCCAAAGCGGGAGAATAATCTCGCAATCCGAATCGGACGCAAAGCGATAGCCTTTCGCCTCCAGTTCCTTTTTCACCGGACGGAAGCCATAGAGCTCGCCGTTGCAAACGGCCATATCGCTGTCCAGATGAAACGGCTGCATACCTGTCTCGCTCAAGCCCATGATGGCAAGGCGGTGAAAGCCAAGGCATACGCTTCCCACCTGTTCTACGCGCGTTGCGTCAGGGCCGCGGGAGATTGTGCGGTCAAAATAGGGACGAACCGCTTCCTTTGTCAGACTTTTTGAAGAGAAACCAATAATTGCGCACATAAAAAGCACCTCCGGATATTGTCGCGACAGCGATCCTAAAACTTTAGGACGAATCGCTGTCAATCCGTGGTGCCACCTAACTTACCGCAATGCGGTCTCTTTGCCGGGTTCTAACAAACCCGTGTGCTTTAACGCCGCACGCCGCGTCTTTCCTACTTGGCAGAGCCGTTCAGATTGCTGCTCAAGAGTGTTATTCGCGCGGTCTCGTGCGCCGGGCTTCCACTGTCCCCGGCTCGCTGCGGCTGAGCCTCCGCGTTACTTGTCTCTTTCATCGCATTTGCGTATATCAAATTGATGATGAGATTCTACACCCGCAAGGCCGTTTCGTCAAGACCTTACGACAAATTTTTTTACTTTTTGTTCTTGAATTTTTATTCATCGCAGCAGAATTTCTTTTCATGCACCCTGCCGCGCCGCAACGGACGCAATCCCGGCGGCAAAACGGTCAAGCCGCGCGTCAATCCCGGCAATCTTTTCCGCAGCGCCCGGGTCATTTGCCGTCTGCATCATGCAAAAGTGTGGCGGCAAAATGGCCGACTTGTTCAGGCACATTGCCCCCAGCAGCTGCATGGCCACAAGATCGCTTCCGGAATAGCCCGAGACCACCACGCCAAACAGGTATTTCTGCATCAGATCCTGCCGCACAAGGAGATTGGTCAGCCGGTTAAACAGCGCCATAATATTTGCGCTGACCGCGTCGTTATAGTTTGGGCACAGAAACAGCAGCGCGTCGCTCTGCTCAATTGCCGGCAGGACACGCTTTGAAATCGCACCGCCATAGAAGCATGTCTGGTTTTCGGCAAAGTGACGGCATGCCTCATAGGAACAGCCGCGGCAGTCATAAATTGCGCCGTTTTGCAGCGAAATTTCCTGCGCGTTGATGCTTTGCGGCAGACGTGAAAGAATCTCATGTCCCAGCCAGAGCGTATTTGAGCGCGTATGGTCAGATGCATGCAGCATCAAAAGCCTTGGCTGGCGGAACACCGGCGGCTCAAATTCTGCAATGCGCGCAGCAAGCATTTGAATCTGCCGGACGTAGGTCTGCTCCCAGTCAAGCCCCCACTGTCGTGCCAGAATGTGCTGGTTATAGAGCGAACCCGTCCCCTCCACCAGCGGCTTGCCCGGAAACAAGCAGCCGCTCTGGTTGGCGCTGAGCGCAAGTTGACGCGCCGCCTCCTTGGTATACAGCTCGCCGTCGCCATCAATCACCATTCCGGCAACGCTCCCCATCAGGCAGTCCGCAGCCGCGCGCAACACGCGCAGCGTCCGGCAAAACTGCTCGTCTGTGCCGCACGCATCCACGTGCACCGCAAACAGCAGCCGCTTTCCTTGTCCGTCCGTCTCCAACTGCTCCGGCGCAAGCGTTTTCACCACAAGCCCGCCCAGCGCGACGCCCAGCGCGCGCGAAAGCCGCGCACCGCTTCCTATCTGCACCAACCAAAGCGTATGTTTCATTTGTAATCGAACCTCCGAAGCGCCGCGTGGGTCTGCTCGATGCGCCGCATCAGCGCCGGGCAGATTTCTTCCCGTTCCAATTCGATTCCCTGCCGCGTCATTCGGCTGCGGCAGCCAAAATATGCGCCGTCAAACGGTACTGCCCCGTTGTGTGCCTCTCCGCGCACCAAGCGCAGAATGCTGATTGCCGCCGAGGAAAGCCCCGGCGCAAGATACGGCTTGAAGCCAAGCTCCCGCACGCGCAGGTTTGCCGTGCGTGCAAGCTCTGTCAGGTGCACGGAAAGCGCATCATCGTAGCCCGCACCAAAGTCATTCGCCGCAAGCAGTCCCTCGCCGTGTGGCCCATAAACACGGCCGTTTGAAAAGTCAATCTTCTCTTTTTCCGCAAAATATGATGCACGCGCTGCCATCACGCCAAGTCCAAAGCCCTGTACCTGCTCTGGCAACAGGCCATCATAGTCATAGCTTCCGTCTGCGGCACGGTTGCTTTCGAGAAATACCGCGCGGGAAAGATGATCAACCGGGTCGGAAATCTGGCAAAACAGCCCCATAAAGTGCGTTTCACGCGCCATTTTTGCATACGCCGTCAGCATCGCGCGGTTGGCCGCAAACTGCGCCATACGCACATCCCGAACATCCGTGCCAAGCCCCGGCACGCCGCGCGAGGCAGTAAATGCCAGCAGATCGCAGTCAAACAGCTCGTCCATCTGCCGCATGCACACGCGCGGCAGCGCCTGCCCATCACAGACCGGCAGCACCTGATTGAGCTCCATCTCATACCGCGCGCATTGCGCCGCGTTCGGATCAAAAATTCCGATCTCCGAAAGCTCTGCCCCAAGCAGCTTGAGCCCCATCAGAACCGTTCCGCCCACGTCGCCAAGCCCGACCAGATTTACCCGCAGGCCGCGCTTTGGCGCGCCGTACCAGTGCTCCAGATAGGAAAATGCGCGTGCAAATCTGACATTCAGCACGCTTGCGCCGTGTGCGCGGACAAACGCATCCAGCCCCTCCGGCGTATCCGCTGGCACAGCAGCCATGCAGGGACGCAGGCATGAAACGGACTCTTCTTCATACAGCTCCGCAAGACTATGGATGGCAAACAGCCCGCGGCTGACCGCCGGGTCGCGCTTTACCAAAAATACCAGCGGCGCAAACGGCGCGCCGCACGGCGCTGCTCCCGCCGGAAACAGCGGCTCATCCGCACAAAGGCAGAACTGCTTCCATTTTTTAAAAATCATCCTGCACACGCTCCTTTCGGC
>CAKTUT010000049.1 GCA_934621665.1 uncultured Oscillospiraceae bacterium
GCTCATCCGCCACGAAAAAGGCGAATGTAAGCTTTAAACAGAAAAATGTGCCAGCCCCGCGATGCGGGGCTGGCACACGAGCTGCCGCTGGATGCACTTCTTTCCCAGTACGTCTTTTCCAGCGCTGCAATCACAACCATCGCACCCGACGCACAGGATGCCGCAGACTTTGACGCGTACCTGCGGCGGTTTAAAAAGGCGCTCGCCGTAGAGCGCGAGGCCGTTGCGCAAATTTAAAAATTTGACACAATCCGCACCCCGGAACGCCATTCAAGCCGCTCCGGGGTGTTGTCGTCCCGAGAACGGTGTGGTATAATATGTTTATCTGAACGAAAACCGCGAAGGGAGAAACGATATGCACGAAGCGTTCTTCGGCGAGCTGGATCGCTACCTGTTCCACCGCGGCACACATTATGAAATTTATGAGAAAATGGGCGCGCATCCCTGCGTACAAAACGGCGAGGAGGGCACGGTCTTTGTCCTGTGGGCGCCGAACGCCAAAGCCGTCAGTGTGGTCTGCGACCGCAAC
The DNA here is from genome assembly GCA_934621665.1 of uncultured Oscillospiraceae bacterium. Lineage (GTDB taxonomy): Bacteria > Bacillota > Clostridia > Oscillospirales > Oscillospiraceae > CAG-170. The sequence goes on from CAKTUT010000049.1 coordinate 530, forward strand.
GGTTGGACACCGGGCAAGGACGAAATGGTGCAGACTGACGGCGTATGGGAACTGTTTCTCCCCGGTGTTGCGCCCGGTGAGCGCTATAAATACTGCGTCACGCGCGCCGACGGCACGGATATCCTGAAAATTGACCCCTACGCGTTCCGCTCGGAGCTGCGGCCGCACAACGCCTCGGTTGTGGCAGACATTTGGGGCTACTGCTGGCAGGACAGCGCGTGGGAGTCCGCGCAGCATCCCGACGGCTTTTTGACACAGCCGATGGCTGTCTATGAGGTGCATCCCGGCTCGTGGAAGCAGCACCCCGACGGCTCATATTATAACTATCGCCAGCTGGCGGCGGAACTTGCCGACTATGTGCTGGACATGGGCTATACGCACGTGGAGCTGATGGGCGTATGCGAATATCCCTACGACCCCTCATGGGGCTATCAGGTCACGGGCTACTACTGCCCCACCGCCCGCTATGGAAGCCCGGAGGACTTCATGTTCTTCGTCGATTATCTCCACTGCAAGGGCATCGGCGTGATTCTCGACTGGGTTCCGGCGCACTTTCCAAAGGACGGCTACGCGCTGGCAGAATTTGACGGCACGCCGCTTTATGAATACGCCGACCCTCTGCGCGCGGAATATCCGCAGTGGGGCACAAAGGCCTTTGATCTGAGCAAAAACGAGGTTTCCAATTTTCTGATCGGCTCGGCGCTGTTCTGGATTCGGCAGTATCACATCGACGCGCTGCGCGTAGACGCGGTGGCCTCGATGATGTATAACAGCTTTGGCCGCGAAAAGTGGCGGCCAAACCGCTATGGCGGTGAGCACAATCTGGAGAGCTTTGAGTTCTTCCGCCACCTCAGCAGCGTTCTGCGCGAAAAAACGGCGGGCTTTTTAATCGCCGAAGACTCGTCGATTCTGGCCGGAATGACAAAGCCCGCAAGCGAGGGCGGCTTTGGCTTTGGCCTTAAGTGGAACATGGGCTGGATGAACGAGGTCATCCGCTACATCAACGAAAAGCCCATCAACCGCAAGTATCACCACCATCTGATGACGCACACACTGGAATACGCGTTTGATGAGCACTATATTCTTGTTCTGTCGCACGATGAGGTTGTCCACGGCAAGGGTTCGATGTTCAATAAGTCCCCCGGCAACCGGATGGAAAAGTTCGGCTCACTCAAAACGTGCTATACCATGATGATGGGGCACCCCGGCAAAAAGCTTCTGTTCATGGGGCAGGACTTTGGTCAGGAGCGCGAATGGGACTACCGCGTTCAGCTGGACTGGGAACTCTGCGACGAGGCCGGCCACCGCGACGTGCAGAACTGCTGGCGGGCGCTTCTCTCGCTCTACCGCTCGCACCCGGTGCTCTACAGCGATACCACGCCCTCGTCGTTTGAGTGGATCAACAGCGGCGACGTGGAACGCAGCATTTTCTCGTTCCTCCGCCGCAATCCGTGGAATTACAACGATTCGCTGCTGTTCGTTTGTAACTTTACGCCGGTGGGCTACGATGCATTCTCCGTTGGCTGCCCGCTTGGCGGCCTCTATCGCCGTGTGTTCACCACCTGTCAGGACGAGCAGGACGAGACTGAGTGGAAAGGCCGTCCGACACGCGACCTGTGCGACAGCCGTCCATGGCGGCTGAAGTATCCGCTGCGGCCATATGAGTCGGTCATCTTCTCCGTTCCGTCGCGTCACCCGCGCAAAAAGCCGGAATAAGCCGCCTTAAATATGACAATCAGGAGGAAATCTGATGGAAAATCAGCAGAAATGGAATCAGCTTGACCGCATCTTAACCGAATATACCGCCTACGCCCATGCCATCAATAAAATGAACTTTGATATGCAGTGCTGTGCCCCAGAGGAGGGCCGCGCACCCGCCGGCGACGACATGGCCGTCATCGGCAAGCACCTGTACCGGCTGACACATTCAAAAAAATACAGTCAGCTGCTGTGTGACCTGCACAATCATAATGAGGGACTCAGCCCCGTGCAGCAAAAGACCATCGAGCACCTGTACACCAGCTGGGAAAAACAGAAAAATGTTCCGGCAAAGCTCAGCTATGAGATGGACGTGGCCAGAAACCACGCCTATGGCAAGTGGCTGGAGGCAAAGCAGGCAAATGACTTTTCCATCTTCCGCGATTCATTTGCCGCCGTTGTGGACTATACGCGCAAGGCCATCTCTCTGCGCGATCATCAGCTGCCAACAGCCTATGACGCGTGCCTTGACGACTATGAGGAGGGCGGCAGTATTCCACAGCTCGACACCTTTTTTGCCGCGCTGCGTGAGCGGATTGTCCCGCTGATTGCGCGCATCCAGAAAGACGGCAAGCCGATCCGCAGCGACTTCATGTCCCGCCCCTGCCCCATTTCGCAGCAGGAGGCATTCTCCAAATACCTGCTGGAGCTGGAGGGGCTGCGCCAGTCGGCGCTGGTGCTGATGACGACCGAGCATCCGTTTACCACAAACTTCGGTCCGCACGACGTGCGCGTCACCACGCACTATTATGAGGAGAATTTCATCTCCAACATCTTCACCACGCTCCATGAGGGCGGCCACGCGCTGTTCATGCAGAACGAGCCGGACGAGTTCTATCGCCTGCACGCCGACGACCATATGTCAAACGCCATGCATGAGTGCATCTCGCGCTTCTATGAGAATCTGATTGGCCGCAGCGAAGCGTTCATCCGCTTTGTCTATCCCAAGCTGCGTGAGCTGACTGGCGACACGTTTGCCGACGTCACCGAGCGTGAGCTGTACGAGGCGGCAAATCTCGCCACGCCGGGACTCAATCGCTGTGAGGCGGACGAGCTGACCTACTGTCTGCATATCATGATCCGCTATGAGCTGGAAAAGGCGTTTATCAACGGCGAGATCACCGTGGATGAGATTCCTGCGCTGTGGAACGCAAAATACAAGGAATATCTGGGCGTTGACGTGCCTGACGACACGCAGGGCTGTCTACAGGACGTCCACTGGACAGATTCCTATGGCTACTTCCCGTCGTATGCGCTCGGCAGCGCCTACGGCGTACAGATTCTGCGCACAATGCAAAAGGACTTTGACGTGTTCGCCGCCGTGGAGCAGGGCAATCTGCTGCCCATCCGCGACTGGCTCAAGCAGCACGTATTCTCCATCGCGTCGATCACTACGCCCGACGAATGGATTCGCGCCATTACCGGCGAGAGCCTGAATGTGAACTACTTCCTCGATTATCTGGAGGAGAAATTTACGGCGCTGTATCAACTATCATCAAACACGAACCGCTGACGCTGGGTTCGTGTTTGAAAGGAACTGCACCCAGCTGCGCGCATAATTTTGGCGCTGTGCACCAAAATTCCACACCGGCTGGGCGTAGCGAGTTTTTCCCGACGTACACGCCGCCGGGAAAAACAATTAAGATTTTGTTTCGCCGTGCGCGGCGGAACTCTAACGAGGTTCTCCAAGCTTGAGAGTCCCGCAGCGGCTGCTGCGGGACTTTTTCTGCACAAATACGCACAAATCTTAAATCATTCTTAAGGTATTGACAATTTTTACGCCGTCAGATAGGATGCAGATACAGGATAAATTTTACATCCGAATTTCAGTCCCTGTCTGCTTTTGAAGGAGGTCTTGATTGTCAATGAAACAAATAAGGATTTTCTTTTGTGCCGCTGGTCTGTCTGCGTTGCTGCTTCTTTGCGCCTGCGGCGCCCCTGCAGCAAGCGACGTACTTTCTGATGCCAGCCTCGACGCATCTGCCGTCTCCGCCGCCCTGCCCGGCAGCAAGCCCGCAGCGGACGCGCCGACGGTATTAACCGAGGCGCAGGCGCAGGAAATTTTGGACACGCTGGGCTTTGCCGCGCTGCATGAATTTTCCTCGCCGGACGCAATTCCACTTGCCGCGCTCTTTTATGCAAGCAGCGGCACAGACTGTACCGCGCTTCTCTCTGACGCGGCGGCACTGGAGCAATGCGGCGCGGCCGCACAGGTGAAACGCATGCTTGCGGTCGATACGCTTTCGAGCGATCTGCTCCGCAATACGCTCTGGTTTCGGCGGCACACGCTGGAGGCGCTCTCCACGTCGTTTTCCGCACTGACCGGCGCAGAACCCACAGCGGCGCAGCTTGCCGCGCTGACGCAGGATGAGACGCTTCCATGGTACGACCTCGGCGATAACGTTTACTATGCCGTCGGGCAGCGCTATGACACGCCCGCTCCCCGGCTCTATGCGCTGGAAGCCGCGCCCGGCGGCTATGACGTGCGCTATACGCTTGCAGGCGCTGGAGGCCGTTACACAACCGGCGTCGCGTTCTCGTCCGGGCGTCTGATCTGCGGCGGCGTACTGCATCTGGACGCCGAGGGAACGCTTGTATCCAATACGCCGATTTATGACATGGGCGCGGAAAACTACCTGCGTTTACAAGCCGAAAACGCCGAAGCGCTGGACGCGGCGCAGACGCAGGGCATCTTGCAGGAGCTTCACGACAGCCGCGCGGAGGTTCTGCTTTCGCAGCCGTTTGCCTCACCGGAGAATTTGAATGTGCAGTCGCTCCTGCAAGCGGGCTTTCTCCCTGTCTCCGAGCGTGCGGCAGAGCTGCAAGACGTGCTGTCCTATCCGCTTGGCGGCAGCTTTGACGCGCATACGCCGGAGGAAATCAAAGCGCAGTTTCTGCGTCTGACCGGCGCGGAGGTCACACAAACGCAGCTGGACGGGATCACCAGTTGGAAATACCATGCGCAGTACGACGTGTACTGCGGCTATCTGAATGACTTCGCCGCCCCCGTCGCCGAGGCCGCGGCCTATCGCCGCAGCGATGGCACAATTGTACTGGCCTATGCGCAGGCAGTTGAGGCCGGTCTCACCAGCGTCAGCGGCGTTTGCCTGCTGAAACGGTCGCAGGATGGCTGGCAGGTACAGAAGAATGTGCGCTTCTGATCACAGTATTTGATTCCAGACCGGCAGTCCCGGAGGATGCTCCTCCGGGACTGTTCTTTTAATATTCGCTTGTCTCGGTCATGACCAGCGCAGCAATCAGATAGACCCAGACGCTAAGACCGGCTGCAAAGACCAGAATAACGGTAATCAGACGGACGAGCGTGGAGTCAATGCCGAAATAATGGGCGATGCCGCCGCACACGCCGAAAATCTTCTTGTCGATAGATGCACGATACAGTTTTTTGGGTTCTTCCATGATAACGATCTCCTTTTCTTTCGCGCTGCTGCTTACGGCAGCAGGCCGTATTTGGCTTTTACCTGTAAAATACGCAGAACGCTTTCGTCGATGCGCTGAGCGGAGAGGGAACCGCTTTCCACGGCGCTGCTCACCGCATCATATGCCGCTTGCAAATCGTCTGGCATCAGGATCATATCCACGCCCGCTTTCAGCGCCTGCACGGCGGCCTCGCCCGCGTCATAGCGGCTGGTGATGGAGGCCATGTTCTGCGCGTCTGTTATTATGACGCCGGCAAAGCCCATTTTGTTCCGCAGCGTTTCCGTGACAGCCTCATACGACAGATCGCACGGCATATCGCCGCCGGTCAGCGCCGGGACAGACAGGTGCGACACCATAATAAACGGCGCGCCCTTTTCAATTCCGGAGACAAACGGGACAAGGTCGCACTGCTCCAGCTCCTCCAGCGTCTTTGTGACCTCGGCCGGGCCGTTGTGGTCGTCAGCACTGGCGCTGCCATAGCCGGGAAAGTGCTTGAGGCATGGCACAACGCCGCTGTCGGTCAAGGCGCTTGCCGCCACCGAAACCATCGACGCGCAGAGCGACGCGTCCGTGCCGAATGAGCGGTCGCCGATGACGGAATTTTTGCCGGACGAGACATCTGCCACCGGTGCAAAGTCAAAGTTGAAGCCCAGCGCATGAATTCCAGCGGCAAGACCGGACACCGCGTTATAGAGCGAGGCAATGTCGCCGGATTCACCGAACGTGCCCATTGCGTCGATCGGGTCAACGCCCATATCCTCATTGGACGAGACGCGCGCCACGCGCCCGCCCTCCTCGTCTACACCGAGAAACAGAGGAATCTTCACGTAGGACTGCGTATTTTTGAGCATTTCGCTCGTCTGGTCGGTGTCCTCAAGATTTTTTGCAAAATAGATGATGCCGCCAACCGGCATTTCCTCCAGCGCGTCCTTGGTGGTCTCGCCCGCGCGCGTGGCAGTATTTACACCGGTGAGCGCCTCAGGCGTGACGAAAAACAGCTGCCAGAGCTTTTCCTCCTGCGTCATGGCTGCAAGAACGGTCTGCGCCTTTGCAAGCGAGCCGTCATCGGGCTCAGGCTCGGGCGTCTCGGGCTGGTCGGACGGCGGCGTCTGCGTCTCTTCCGGCGTGAGCGTGTCGGGCACGTCGCCCTCATACGCCTGCTCGCGGTCGGGCTCAACGGTGGTGTTGTCGCGGTCAAATACGCTGTTTGTCTCAAGCGAGGTGACGCTGTCGGGCTTTTTCTGCGGAATGACGCGGATCAGAACGAATGCCGCGCCGCCAAGCAGCACGATACATAAAAGAACAACCAGTACGGAAACCAGCTTACTTTTCATAAAAACTCCTTTGCGCGGGATGCGGCCGGGTCGGGCGGTGGGTTACTTGTGGTACAGGGAATGCGACTGATAGACGGGCTCAAGCGTGACGTTCGCGCCCAGCTTTTTAAACACGTTCTCGTCCACCTGCGAGAGAATGACGGACGAGTGCACCTCGCTGCCGCGAAGCCCGGCCAGCGCCTCCATGGCCATTTCGGCCGTTGGGTTGGTGACGGCGCTCATGGACAGGGCGATGAGCACCTCGTCGGTGTGAAGCCGCGGGTTGGTGTTGCCTAGGTGCTCCACCTTCAGATGCTGAATCGGCGCAAGCACCATCGGCGCAATCAGATTGACCTTGTCGTGAATACCGGCGAGCGTTTTGAGCGCATTGAGCAGCGCCGCACACGACGCGCCCATCAGGCCGGAGGTCTTACCCGTAACGATGCGGCCGTCAGGAAGCTCAATGGCAACCGCCGGTGCGCCGGTCTGCTCAGCCTTTTCCAGCGCTGCGGGAACGCAGCGGCGCATATTGACATCCAGCTGAAGCGAGCTCATCAGCATCTCCTGCTTGTGAAGCTCGCTGGGCTCGGCAAGGCCGCGCTTAACGGCGCAGGCTGAGGCAAAATAGCGGCGGATGATCTCCTGCTTGGACGCCTCGCAGCATGCCGCATCATCCACAATGGCAAAGCCCGCCATGTTGACGCCCATGTCCGTGGGGCTCTTATAGGGGCACGTGCCGTAGATGCGCTTGAACATGGCCTCCAGCACGGGGAAAATCTCGATATCGCGGTTATAGTTGACGGTTGTCTGGCCGTAGGCCTCCAGATGGAACGGGTCAATCATGTTCACATCGGCCAGATCCGCCGTGGCAGCCTCATAGGCAAGGTTCACCGGGTGCTTGAGCGGCAGATTCCAGATGGGGAACGTCTCATATTTTGCATAGCCAGCCTGAATGCCGCGCTTGTGCTCGTGGTACAGCTGGCTCAGACACGTAGCCATCTTGCCCGAGCCGGGGCCCGGCGCAGTGACAACAACGACGGGTCGTGTGGTCTCGATATAGTCGTTCTTGCCATAGCCCTCGTCTGAGACAATCAGGGAGATGTTTGACGGATAGTCCTCAATGAGATAGTGGCGATAGACGCGCACGCCAAGCGTCTCCAGACGGCGCTCAAACAGATCAGCCGCACGCTGGCCGTGATACTGCGTAATCACGACGCTGCCGACATACAGCCCGATGGAGCGGAACGCGTCAATCAGACGCATGACGTCCAGATCATAGGTGATGCCAAGATCGCCGCGGCGCTTGTTGCGCTCAATATGGTCGGCGTTGATGGCGATGACAATCTCCGCATGATCTTTCAGCTGAAGCAGCATCTTCATCTTGCTGTCGGGATGGAAGCCCGGCAGCACGCGCGAGGCGTGATTGTCGTCAAACAACTTGCCGCCAAACTCCAGATAAAGCTTGCCGCCAAATTTATCGACGCGTTCCAGAATATTCTGCGACTGCAAATGCAGGTATTTCTCATTGTCAAATCCGATCTTCTGCATGGTTCTCCCTCTTTATCTTTTCACGTAGCCACATAGCCAATATTATATCTATTAAATAATAACCGCCAAACGCCACGAATGCAACCGGCACGCGCGGAAAAATGGAACAAAGATTTCTTTGCTTTTTTTGCGGATTCGCACAATCCGATTGCAAACGCGGCGCAAAAGTGGGAAAACTTGACTTTGAAATGGAAAAACGATATACTAAAATCAATATAGTGGGTTTATAGTGCCGGTTGGCAGGCGATATGCAGCTGCGCCGCAGCATTTGCCAGCCGGCGCGGATACGCCCGGACGGAACACTAGATAAGCGAGGAAGCTATGAAAAAACAACAGGCTTACGGAAATGAAAGCATCTCCGCGCTCAAGGGCGCGGAGCGCGTGCGAAAGCGCCCGGCCGTCATCTTTGGTTCTGACGGTCTGGAGGGCTGCGAGCACGCAGTATTTGAAATTTTATCAAATGCCATCGACGAGGCGCGCGAGGGCTATGGCGATAGAATCATCGTCACGCGCTATGCCGATTGCTCCATCGAGATCGAGGACTTTGGCCGCGGCTGTCCGGTGGACTGGAACGAAAAAGAGGGGCGCTACAACTGGGAGCTGGTTTTCTGTGAGCTCTATGCCGGCGGCAAATATCAGAATAACGCCGGCGGCGACTATGAGTATTCCCTTGGCTTAAACGGCCTTGGCTCGTGCGCCACGCAGTACTCCTCCCGCTATTTTGACGCGATCATCCGCCGCGACGGCTACAAGTATTCGCTCCATTTTGAGCGCGGCGAGCTGGTGGGCGAGATGAAAAAAGAGCCGGCCGACCGCAAAAAGACCGGCTCTACATTCCGGTGGCTGCCCGATCTTGAGGTATTCACCGACATCCGTGTCCCGCGCGAGTATTTTGAGGATATGCTCAAGCGGCAAGCTGTTGTAAACGCCGGTGTGACGTTCCAGTTTCGCTATGAGACTGCGCCCGGGAAATTTGAGACGACGGATTACTGCTATGAGCAGGGCATTCTGGACTATGTGCGCGAGCTGACTGAGGGACAGGCCATGACCATGCCGCAGTTCTGGCAGGCTGAGCGCAAGGGCCGTGACCGCGAGGATAAGCCGGAGTACAAGGTAAAGATTTCCGCCGCAGTGTGCTTTTCCAATACCATCAACCGCCTTGAATATTACCACAACTCCTCATGGCTGGAATACGGCGGCGCGCCGGAAAAGGCCGTCAAAAATGCATTTGTCTATGCCATTGACGCGTATCTCAAGCAGACAAATAAGTATACCAAGTCCGAATCGAAGATCACGTTTCAGGATGTGGCCGACTGTCTGGTGCTGGTAACGAACTGTTTTTCCACGCAGACGTCGTATGAAAACCAGACGAAAAAGGCCATTACAAATAAATTCGTGCAGGAGGCCATGACCGAGTTCTTCCGTGAGCGCCTGCACGTGTACTTCATCGAAAACAAGCAGGAGGCCGACCGCATTGCCGATCAGGTGCTGGTCAACAAGCGCAGCCGCGAGTCGGCAGAAAAACAGCGCCTCAACATCAAAAAGAAGCTGACCGGCAATCTGGACATCTCCAACCGCGTGCAGAAATTCGTGGACTGCCGGACAAAGGACGTGTCCAGGCGCGAAATCTACATTGTGGAGGGTGACTCGGCTCTGGGCTCGGTCAAGCTCTCGCGCGACGCGGAATTTCAGGGCATCATGCCGGTTCGCGGCAAGATTCTCAACTGTCTGAAAGCCGACTATGACCGTATTTTCAAGTCTGATATCATCACCGACCTTATCCGCGTGCTTGGCTGCGGCGTAGAGGTACAGACGAAGAAAACGGCCAAGGATCTGTCGGCGTTTGATCTTGGCAGTCTGCGCTGGAATAAAGTCGTCATCTGCACCGATGCCGACGTGGACGGTTACCAGATCCGGGCGCTGATTCTGACAATGATCTACCGCCTGTGCCCCACGCTCATTCAGGAGGGCTATGTCTATATCGCCGAGTCGCCGCTGTATGAAATTGGCTGCAAGGATAAGACATGGTTTGCCTATACCGAGCAGGAAAAGGCCGCCATTTTGAAAGAGCTGGATGGTAAGAAAATTACCGTTCAGCGCTCAAAGGG
>CAKTUT010000050.1 GCA_934621665.1 uncultured Oscillospiraceae bacterium
CCATACGCTCGGCCATGCGATGATCGTGCGGCGTGCTGGTGGGGGATTTGAACATGACAGTGTCGGCGACGATGGCCGAGGCGATCAGCCCCGCCAGCTTTTCTGATGGCATCAGCCCTTTTTCCTGATACATGCTGGCGATAATTGTGGCGGTAGAGCCGACCGGCTCGTTGCGGAAGTAGATGGGATTGCCGGTCTGGATGTCGGCAAGACGGTGGTGGTCGATAATTTCCAGAATTTCCGCCTGTTCCAGTCCCGGAACAGACTGCGACATCTCGTTGTGGTCAACCAGCACCACGCGCTTGCGCTTGGGCTTAATCAGATGGAAGCGCGAGAGCGTGCCGACAACCTTTTCGTTTTCGTCCAGAATCGGATAGCTGCGGTGGCGGCTGCGGGAGACAGTTTCCTTGACATCATCGACAAAGTCGGTCAGATGAAACGCCTCCAGATCGTCGGTGCGGCAGACACGCTGGATGGGAATTGCCTGATAAATCATACGCGCAGCCTTGAACGCGTCATACGGCGTGACAATGATGCATGTGTCGGTTGGCGCGCTGCGCAGATCCTCCGGGAGCTCTGCCTGACAGATAATCAGGCAGCTGACATTCATTTCAATGGCGCGGCGCGCCATTTCGGGCTGCTGGCCGCAGATAACAATGGACTCCTTGCGCGTAAAGAGCAGATTCGGATTGTTCTGCGGCAGGGCAATGCACACCTCACCGCTGACACTGTCAACCAGATGGCCGGCCTCGTTGATAATTTTGCCGTCAAGGACGCTTAAGAGGTTAAACATCGGGATGTGGTCGGCGTAGCTGTCATTCAGCGTGCGCATATCGTAGGCCGCGATTTCCTTGGGCGAAACCATGCCATACAGGCAACCGTCGTCCTTAGTGACGGGCAGCGACGGCACGCCGCGGTTGGAGTAGAGCGCTTCCCACGCGCGGCCAACGGTCACAGCGCGGTCAAGCGCCGGGGGCGTATCAAAATCGAGGTCACAGACCTGCGTGCGCATGGTTTGCAGGTACACAGGCGGCTCATAGCCAAAGCGGTTTAAAATGAGGTTCGTTTCGTCGCTGACATGGCCAAGACGCGCGGGGACGAATTCACGGTCGCCAAGGGCGTTGCGAAGCGCTGCGTAGGCGATGGCGGAGACGATGGAATCCGTATCGGGATTCCGGTGGCCGGTGACATAAACAGGTTCCATATGCATCCTCCTGTTTGGCGGCGGCTATTGCGCAGCCGGAAAATTTACGCCGCCGCATTTCATGAAAAAGCGGACGGGGTAATAGCGGTCAAGATAGTTTTTGCAGTACCATTCGTAGGTCGCATCCGGCAGATGCTGAAGTTCGGGCGCTTCTGCGCGGAACGCACAGAACGTTGCCTCGTCGCCGCTGAGCAGCGCGGCAAGCAGCTCACGCCTGTTTTCACGCAGCAGCCGGTCAAAGCAGCCGTCCATGATGCGTGCGCACGCAGCTTCTTCCACCGGTGCGAGAAGCTCCTTGTTGCCGAGCCACGCTAGAAAGTCGTCCATGTCCAGAAGCGTGCGCGCCGCGGCATGGGAGAGCGTCTGGAACTCGTCCTTTGCGCCGCGCTTTACGATGTCAATCAGGTATTGCAGCAGATTATCCTCCAGACACACGCTGTCAAGGAACACCTCGTAGATATCACGTACCTCAGTGTGAACAGGTTCTTCCAGCTCGGCAGATGCGTCAGATGACTGTGCCGTCTCTTCTGGCGTAGCTGCGGTTTCAGCGTCAGCCTCACCTGGCATCTTCTGAAGCGCCTGCAAAAGCGCACCTTCGTCAAAGCTCTGGTATTCCTCCTCGGGAATTTCAATGCCGCTCTGCGCGGCGCAGGCGCGGACAAAGGCGGGGATGCCGATGGCCTGAATCTGCTGCTGAAGCTCCATGGCCTTTTGCATCTCGTCCTGTGCTGTCAGCGTCATACCATCGGGAAGCGGGCGTGTGCCCTCGCAGATTTCCGTCAGAAATTGCAGATAGTAAGAAAAAAGATTCATAGCAAGCTCCTAAAGCATTTCTTGCTTCCAGTCTAACACGATATGCACCGAAAGTCAAAACGTGAATAAAAAAGTATCTCGCAGGCTTGCCTGCGAGATACAAACTACGATTTGTTTTCAGCCAGACTTGTCCGGACGAGCGCCCGGCGGAGCTTTGCCTCAGCCAGTTGAATCTCGTCTGCTGTCAGCTTTTCACGGTGCTGGAGCTTTTCCTGCGCTGCGGTGAGCGCACGCTGTGCACGCGCCTGATCAATCTGATCTGCCCACTCAAACGTGGTGGCAATCAATTTGACCTCGTCGCCGGTGACGGCCAGCATCCCGCCGATGCATGAGGCAAGGCGGTCTTTACCGTCAATGGTGACGCTGGCCGCGCCCATGCCAAGCGGTGTGACATAATTGATATGCCGCGGGAGGATGGTTACACCGCCGGTGACGGCGCGCACATCCAGCTTCTCCGCCTGACCGTCATAGAACAGTCCGTCCGGCGTGACGATTTGCAGATGAAAGCTGCTCATACCTTTTCACCCTTGGCGCGCTCGACAACCTCGTCGATGGTGCCCGCGTACAGGAACGCTGACTCGGGGATATTGTCGTGCTTGCCCTCGATGATCTCGCGGAAGCCACGGACGGTCTCCTTGCGGGGGACGTATTTGCCCTGATAGCCGGTGAACTGCTCAGCCACGTGGAACGGCTGCGACAGGAAGCGCTGCACCTTACGTGCACGGCTGACGGTCAGCTTATCCTCCTCCGAGAGCTCGTCCATACCCATGATGGCGATGATGTCCTGAAGCTCCTTATAGCGCTGGAGCATCCGCATGACACCCTGTGCCACGTCATAATGCTCCTGACCGACGATTTCCGGCGTCAGAATACGGGACGTGGAGTCCAGCGGGTCAACGGCGGGGTAGATGCCGAGCGAAGCGATGCTTCGGTCAAGGACGGTGGTGGCATCCAGATGTGCGAATGTGGTGGCTGGTGCGGGGTCGGTCAAGTCATCGGCGGGGACGTAAACGGCCTGTACGGACGTGATCGAACCGTCTTTGGTAGAGGTGATTCGCTCCTGCAATGCGCCCATTTCGGTGGCCAGCGTGGGCTGGTAGCCAACAGCGGACGGCATACGGCCAAGCAGTGCGGAGACCTCAGAGCCGGCCTGCGTGAAACGGAAAATGTTGTCAATGAACAGCAGCACGTCCTGATGGCCGACATCGCGGAAGTATTCTGCCATCGTCAGACCCGAAAGGCCGACGCGCATACGCGCTCCGGGCGGTTCATTCATCTGGCCATAGACCAGCGCAGTTTTCTCCAGAACGCCGGACTCTTTCATCTCATAGTACAGGTCGTTGCCCTCACGGGTACGCTCGCCAACGCCGGTAAAGACGGAGTAGCCGTTATGTTCGGTTGCGATGTTGTAGATCAGCTCCTGAATCAGAACGGTCTTGCCGACGCCTGCGCCGCCGAACAGACCAATCTTGCCGCCCTTTGCATACGGGCAGATCAGATCAACAACCTTGATGCCGGTTTCCAGAATCTCAGTTGTAGATTCCTGCTCGTCATAGCTTGGCGCGGGACGGTGAATCGGCCAGCGCGCGGCGATGTTCTTGGGCTCTGGCTGATCGTCAATCGGCTCGCCAAGGAGGTTGAAGATACGGCCAAGGCAGCCCTCGCCGACGGGCACAGTAATAGGCGCGCCGGTGTCAACAGCCTGTGCGCCGCGCTGGAGACCGTCGGTAGAGCTCATGGCGATGCAGCGCACGACATTGTCGCCGATTTCCTGCGCAACTTCTGCCACCAGCTTCTTGCCGTTCAGCTCAAGCTCAATGGCACTGAGCAGTGCGGGCAGCTGACCGTCGGGGAAACGGATATCAAGGACAGGTCCGATGACCTGTACGACGGTTCCGATGTGTTGATTCATGTGGTTGACTCCTTTCAGTTGGAATCTGCGCCGGCGACGATTTCGGTGATTTCCTGCGTAATCGCGCCCTGACGCGCGCGGTTATATTGCAGGCTGAGAGAATCAATCATGTCCTCGGCGTTTTTTGTGGCGGAGTCCATGGCCATGCGGCGCGCCGCCTGCTCAGAGGCGACGGACTCGCAAAGAGCACCATAGACCAGCCCGCCCAGATATTCCGGTACGATGGCGTTAAAAACAGCAATCGGGCCGGTTTCGTACAGGACGAATTTCTTTGGGGTAAGATCCTTGTGGTCGGAAATTTTGATCGGCAGCAGCGGCAGCATGATGGGTGTCTGTGCCAGCAGCGATGCAAAATGGGTATAGACAAGAACAACCTCGGAGAACTCGCCTGCAAGGAAACGGGAGCAGATCTGCTTTGCCACCGAGTAGCAGCGTCCAACAGAGAGCTCTGCCGCTACGGCGCAGCTTTCGGTCATGAGCGTTACGTCACGTGTGCGGAAAAAGTCCACAGACTTTTTGCCGATGGGCAGGACAATTGCGTCCGTGTTCTGAATCTGGCTGTAGGCCAGCTTCAGAACGTTTGCGTTATAGCCGCCCGCAAGACCGCGGTCGCCGGCAATGACGATATAAAGCGGCTTGCCCTTGCCCGCCGAAAGATACGGCGAGACAAAATCCATAGTGGAGTCGGCAATGCTGTTCATTGTCTCATAGAGCGTTTCAAAATAGGGTCGGCTGGAGACGGCACGATCCTGCGCGCCGCGGAGCTTGGAGGCCGCGACCATTTCCATGGCCTTGGTGATCTGCTTTGTGGACTCCATGCTCTTGATGCGGGATTTGATATCTTTCATGGATACGCCGGCCATGTGCGCGCCTCCTTTCAGCCTGCGGTAAATTCAGTGCAGTAATTGCTCAGCGCCTGCTTCAGCGTTTCCTCGTCCTCGGCAGAGAGATTGCCGGTGGAGCGAATATTGCTGAGAACGTCATAAGCGTTTTTGTCGAGATAGGGATAGAGGCCGCGCTCAAACGCGCGGATATCCCTGACGGCAACATCTTTCAGATAGCCCTTGGTGACGGCGTAGAGAATGCACACCTGATGCGCCACGTCAATCGGCGCACTGCGATCCTGCTTGAGCACCTCAACGATGCGTTCACCCTGATCCAGGCGCTCACGCGTATCGCGGTCAAGGTCGGAGCCGAACTGGGCAAAGCTTTGCAGCTCACGGTACTGCGAGTAGAGCAGCTTCAGGTTGCCAGCGACCTTTTTCATGGCCTTGATCTGGGCGCTGCCGCCGACACGGGAGACCGAAATACCGGGGTTGACTGCCGGCATGACGCCGGAGTGGAACAGCTCGGTTTCCAGGAAGATCTGGCCGTCGGTGATGGAAATGACGTTCGTCGGGATATAGGCCGATACGTCGCCTGCCTGTGTCTCAATGATGGGCAGCGCGGTCAGCGAGCCGCCGCCGTATTCCGGCGCCATGCGCGCCGCACGCTCTAGCAGTCGGGAGTGCAGATAAAACACGTCGCCGGGATAGGCCTCACGTCCGGGTGGTCTGCGAATCAGCAGCGACAAGGCGCGGTAAGCCACGGCGTGCTTGCTGAGATCGTCATAGATGATCAGCACATCCTTGCCCTGCTTCATGAAATACTCGCCCATGGTGCAGCCGGAGTAGGGGGCAATGTACTGAAGCGGCGCAAGCTCAGAGGCCGTGGCGGAGACAACGATGGTATAGTCCATCGCACCGCCGGCTTCCAGCGTGCCAACCAGCTGCGCAACGGTCGAACGTTTCTGACCGATGGCAACATAAATGCAGATGACATCCTTACCTTTCTGGTTGAGGATGGTGTCAACGGCAATGGCAGTTTTACCGGTCTGACGGTCGCCGATAATCAGCTCACGCTGGCCGCGGCCAATGGGGATCATCGAGTCGATGGCCTTGATACCGGTCTGAAGCGGAACGGTGACGGATTTTCTCTGGATGATGCCGGGGGCAGGGGACTCAATGGGCGCAAACTCCTTTGCGTCGATGGGACCCTTTGCGTCGATGGGCTGACCCAGCGCGTCAACAACGCGGCCGATCAGTGCATCGCCGACAGGCACAGAGACAACCTTGCCGGTGCGCTTGACGGTGTCGCCCTCGCGGATGCCATCGTCGCTGCCAAGCATGACGATTGAGACGGAGTTTTCCTCCAGATTTTGCGCCATGCCGTATGCGCCGTTGGGGAATTCGACCAGCTCATTGACCATGCACTTTTCAAGACCCGCGGCGCGGGCAATGCCGTCGCCGATCAGGATGACCGTGCCGGTCTCGGACTGGTTGATTTTTGCTTCATAGTGCTTGATTTGCGAACGGATGATTTTGGATATTTCTTCCGGTCTGAGTTCCATTCATTCACCAGCTTTCGATTATGGTTTGCTAAAGAACCGTGCTTTGCAGCAGTTTTTGTACCTGCGCAAGATGCGAGGAAACGGTGCCGTCCAGCTGGCGGCCGGCCATTTCCAGCCGGACGCCGCCGATAACGCGCTCGTCTACACGGGTGTGCAGCTCGATGCGCTTGCCGGTGACGGCTTCCAGCTTCTTTTGCAGCTTGGCACAGAGCTCTGCGCTCAGCGCGACTGCCGTGATGGCACAGACCTCCACAATGCCGTGGTCAGCATTGTAGCGGCTGCGGAACTCGCGCGCGCATTCGGAAAATTCGCGCAACGTGCCGTTGTCACACAGCAGCTTCATAAAATTACAGATATAGGGGTGCACCTGTTCGCCCCACGCCTCGTCAATCAGGCGGCGGCGCTCTTCCTTTGGAATCGACGGCGTGCAAAGCAGCCGCAGATAGTCAGGATTGTCCGCCAGAATGGTGCAGACTTCATTCAGCTGCGGCAATAGCGCGTCAGTCAGCTGCTCGTCGCAGGCAAGGTCGTACAGCGCGCCGCCGTAGGTTTTGGCTGTGCGCGTCATGATGCGTCACCCAACTCGTCGATGAAGTCCTGAATGAGCTTTTCGTGGTCGGCTTCCTTGATCTCCTTGCGTACAACCTTGGACGCAAGCTCAACCGCCAGACCAGACAGCTCACCTTTCATCTCATTTGCGGCTTTCTTCTTTTCCAGCGCAATGTCGCTGGCGGCCTTGGCCTTGAGGGCGGTTGCCTCGGTCTTGGCCTCTTGGAGCATGGCGTCGCTCTGTTCACGCGCATTCTGCATGGCGCGGGTCGTAATGGCCTCGGCTTCCTGCTTCGCGGTCAGAAGATGCTGCTCATAGTCGGCCTTTGCCGTGTCGGCGTCATGACGTGCCTTCTCGGCCTCATCATAGATACCGTCTACCTCGGCCTGCCGCTTTGCCAGCATTTCTTTGACGGGCTTAAAGAGGAATTTCTTAAACAGGGCAATCTGGATGAACAGATTGCAGATCTGCGCAATGGTTGTCCATGGCGCAATCTCAACGAGGGACTGAAAATCCATGCGACAGTCCTCCTTTCAGTGCGGAAATCAGCTGATTACAGCAGACCGGTGAACATGCCGGGTGCAACGAAGATTAGCAGCAGGCCGATAACGAAGCCGTAAATACCGGTGGTCTCGGCGCAGGCGATGCCAAGGAACATGGTCGAGGTGAGTTCGCCTTTCATTTCCGGTTGACGAGCCATGGCTTCAATTGCCTTACCGGCAATGTAGCCCTCGCCGATGCCGGGGCCAAAGCCAGAGATCATCGCGATGCCGGCGCCGATGGCGCAGCCCATCAGAATCAATGCTTTTGCAAGTTCCATGAATTTTTTGTCCTCCTGTGTAATTTGTGTTCAAAAATACATTTATTTTTTACTCTGTAGCGGTGCTGATGAAGATCATCGTCAGCATACAGAATATAAATGCCTGCATAGCGCTGGAAAACCAGTCAAAGTAGAGCGAAAGTACGGCAGGAACGCCGACTGCCAGGAACGGAATATTGCCAAGAATCTTGCCGACTACACCCGGAATCAGACCAAATAGCGCGTGGTTTGCCAGAATCAGCGCCGCATAGACAAGGGAGTTGATGACCATGCCCGACAGGACGTTGCCGAAATGACGGAACGACATGGAAATGGGGCGGAACAGCTCACCGAGGAGATTGAACGGCGCCATCAGGAAAACAGGCGAGCAGAAGCCCTTGAGGTAGCCACCGAGACCGTTGGTCTTGATCTTGTAATAGGTGATGAGAATAAAAACAATCAGCGCCCAGCCCAGCAGCACCGACACGTCGGCCGTGGGTGCCCAGAAGCCAAGCAGCGACGCAAGGCTTGAGCCAAGCGACAGCGCAAAGATGGCGGAGATAAACGGCACCAGCTGCATCCACTGCTCACCCATGTTGCTGCGGACAAAGTTTTCTGCGACCATGACAATCTTTTCGGCCACAGCCTGCCGTTTGGAGATGTTTTTGATCTTGAGATCGTGCGTCAGCCAGATGCAAAGCAGGTTGATAACGATCATCACGCCCCATGTGACGGTCATACTGGCCGTGATGGGAATGCCGCCAAGAATGGGAATGGTAAAATAGATTGGCGCACCATGAATATCGACATTCATTCGGAATCTGCCTCCTTTTGCGTGGAAGTCTGCTTCGCGCGCTTATCCTGCGCGGTGACGATAGATCGGCGCAGCATCAGAACCGGCTGCGGAATCAAAAACGGAATCAGTGCGGCAATGTAGTTGAGAAACGGGACAACCACAGCGATGACAACGGCAAATACCATCAGCATCATGCGGCCAAAATAGGACGAGCGCATTTTCTTTTGTGCAAGCGCGCGTTCGGTTTCATCGGCGGCGTCGGCAACCTTTTGTACACGCAGCGCCAAAAGGAAAATGCTGAGCCAGGCGAAAATGCTGCCCCAAACCGCGCCAAGGACGACGGTATAATCAAAGCGGTGCAGCAAAATGGCCACGGCGACGATCAGAATATCGCCCAGGATCAGTCCGCCCGCCAAAAAGGTGAGTTCTTTGCGGATAGATGGATTCAGATTCATCAGCCTCGATTCTGTATCAGGTGTGTTCATTAAACGAGTGGCCTTTCAGCTCACGCTTCGGTGGATCGGCAGAAAGCAGCTGCTTTACCAGACGGTAGGCACTGGTAAACGAGGTAACAATCCCTACGACAATGGCCGCGATGATGACCCCACTGCCCCAGCCGAGATGTATCTGCGCCAGATACGCAAGATAGCCCAAGACCAGCGGTGGAGTAATGATGGTAAAGCCAAGCTGGCCGACAATCATAACACCTTTCAGGATTTGCTGCAGCGATTTCATGCATGGCCTCCCGCAATAATGCGCAGTATACAAAAGAACCTATTGCATTAAATTTTAGCATAAGACGCAAAAATTCGCAATAGACAAAAGCAATGAGGTGCCCTATTTTTTGCGGATGGATTTACGGTGGAAATAGAATGCTTTGTGTGATAAAATAAGAAAAACCAGCGGGAGGTTCGCAATGGAAGCAGCGTTTAGCGGCTACTGCCGCACAATTGACGCGCCGCGGCTTGTGTTCTGCGAGGAAAGCGGCGGCGAGATGGAAATCGACTGTGATTTTGAGGTCTGCCCGCACGCGGGCGATTGCCCTGTGGGAAAGCAAATTGCAGAATTTGTCAGGCAGACACGGAAAACGGAGAATCAATGATGCAGATACCGGAGGAAAAGCTGGAACACGCGCTGCGTGAGCTGGCAGAAAAGCAGCGCGCGTGCGGCGTGCGCGAACCAAAGCGGCTGATGCAGCAGATGCAGGCGCACGGCGCGCTGTCTGCGCTGAAAGAGCAGCTTCGCCGCCATCAGGTCAGCAAGAACTTTGATGAGCTGGCGCGCAAAACGCTGTTGGCGCTTTCGCCGGAGGCGCTGGTGGTGTCAAAAAATTTTGGCGCGCTTTTTACGGATGAGGAGGCGGACTTCTGCCTGGAGGTTTTGCTGGAAGCGGGCTACTACGGATAGGATACCAAAACAAGGACGCAGAAATGCGGCGGAGCGGGGAGAAAAAATGCGAATTTGTCTTTATGGTGCGTCGAGCAACGATCTTGACGCAAGATATCTGGATGCGGCGCACGCAATTGGAAAGCTGCTTGCCGAACATGGACACAGTCTTGTCTACGGTGGCGGCGCGCAGGGCATTATGGGCGCGACAGCGCGCGGCGTGCGCGAAGGCGGCGGTGAGGTGCTTGGCGTAGCGCCAGATTTTTTGAATGTGGACGGCGTTTTGTATGAAGGCTGTACGCAGTTTATCTACACAAAGACTATGCGTGAGCGCAAGCAGATCATGGAAGAACAGGCCGAGGCGTTTATCCTTGCACCGGGCGGATTTGGAAGCTTTGAGGAGTTTTTTGAGATCCTGACGCTCAAGCAGCTGGGACGACACAACAAGGCGATTGCGATTTTAAACACGAACGGCTATTATGAGCCAATGCAGCAGATGATGCGCAACGCCGTGACGCAGGGCTTTGCGCGCGCAGCGTGTCTGGAAATTTACCGAATGTTTGACGACGGTGCGGCGCTGCTGGACTATCTGGAGCACTATGACCCGCAGGCGCTTGACGTGAAGCACCTGAAAAACATCTGAAAGACAGTAAGCTGCCCGCGGCCACTGGCCGCGGGCAGCTTGAGCTTGTCAAAAAAGTATTTTTGACAAGCTCTCAAACGCGATCCGCTTCGCTGGGTTCTCGTCGCAACAAACTG
>CAKTUT010000051.1 GCA_934621665.1 uncultured Oscillospiraceae bacterium
ACCTGACGCTGACCACGCGCGACCGCGGCAAGGAAAAGGCCGACCAGACGCCCATGTGCGGCGTGCCGTTCCATTCCTCCGACAGCTATATTGCGCGCCTTGTCTCCAAGGGCTATAAGGTTGCCATCTGTGAGCAGATGGAGGACCCTGCCCTTGCAAAGGGACTGGTCAAGCGCGACATCGTCCGCATTGTTACGCCCGGCACGGTGACGGAAAGCTCCATGCTGGAGGAGTCGAAAAACAACTATTACGCCTGCGTCTGCCTGGACGGCGATACGTGGGGCGTGTGCTTCTGCGATATCTCCACCGGCGCGTTCTACGCCACGGTCTGCACCGGCGCGGACGCGGCGGAGGATGTGTGCAACGAGCTTGGAAGCTTTTCACCCGTAGAGGCGCTTTTAAACGGTGCGGCGGCGGAAAACGAGACGCTGCAAGGCGTCCTGACCGACCGGCTGCACTGCTGCGTAAACCGCGGGGACGAAAGCCGATTTGACATGGAGGCGTGTGCCGCCGCGGTGGAGGCGCAGTTTTCAAAGAATCTCTCCGAGCTCGGCCTTGAGAGCACGCCCGCCACGGTGCGCGCTGCGGGCGCGCTGCTGTCGTCGCTGCACGAGCTGCAAAAAAATGAGCTCCCGCACATCCGGGAGCTGGAATTTTATATCTCCGGCCGCTTTATGGGGCTTGACCTCACGGCGCGGCGCAATTTGGAGCTGACCGAGACGATGCGCGCCAAGGAAAAGCGCGGAAGCTTGCTGTGGGTTCTGGACAAGACGAAAACCGCCATGGGCGGACGATTGCTGCGCGCATGGCTGGAGCGGCCGCTTTTGTCCCCGGCCATGATCGGCAAGCGGCTGAGCGCGGTGGAGGAGCTGGTCAAAAAAACGGTTGACCGCGAGGAGCTGATTGTCTCGCTGCGCGAGGTGTCGGATCTGGAGCGCGTTATTTCGCGCATTGTCACGGGCTCGGCCAACTGCCGCGACCTTGTGGCGCTGCGTCAGGGCTGCGCCAGCCTGCCCGCCATCAAGGCACGCGCGGCAGCGATGGACAGCGCGCTGTTAAAGGTTTTGTGTGATGAGCTGGATACGCTTGAGGATCTACAGGATCTGGTGGTGCGCGCGATTGTGGACGAGCCGCCGTTTACCGTCCGCGAGGGCGGGATGATCCGCGAGGGCTTTGACGCGGAAATTGACCGGCTGCGCGACATTCAAAAGCACGGCGCGGACAAGATGCTGGAAATTGAGGCGCGCGAAAAGGAGCGCACCGGCATCCGCAATCTGCGTGTGCGCTATAACCGTGTGTTCGGCTATTCCATCGAGGTTGCCAAGGGGCAGGTGGACATGGTTCCGGACGACTATATCCGCAAGCAGACGCTGACGACCGGTGAACGCTATATCACGCAGGAATTAAAAGAACTGGAAAACACCATCCTGACGGCAAAGGATCGCATTACGGCCATGGAATATGAGCTGTTCCAGCGCATCCGCCAGCAGCTGGCCGACAACGCGCCGCGCGTACAGCGCACGGCGCGCGCCGTGGCGGCCATCGACGTTCTTTGCAGCTTCGCCGCCGTGGCGGTACATAATCACTACTGCCGCCCGGAAATTGACCTTTCGGGTGAGATTGAAATTGCCGACGGCCGCCATCCGGTTGTCGAGCAGATGCTCAAAGGCAGCATGTTTGTCCCGAACGATACGCGCCTTGGCACGCCGGACGCGCGCGTGGCGATTATCACCGGCCCGAACATGGCCGGTAAGTCCACCTATATGCGTCAGGTGGCGCTCATCTGCGTGATGGCGCAGATCGGCTGCTTTGTTCCGGCCAGATCCGCGCGCATCGGCATTGTCGATAAGCTCTTTACGCGTATCGGCGCGTCGGACGATCTGGCCTCCGGCCAGTCCACGTTTATGGTGGAGATGTCGGAAGTTGCCGACATTCTGAAAAACGCCACGTCGCGTTCGCTTCTGATTCTGGATGAGATTGGCCGCGGTACGTCCACGTTTGACGGCATGGCTATTGCCCGCGCGGTGCTGGAATATACCGCCG
Organism: uncultured Oscillospiraceae bacterium; assembly: GCA_934621665.1. GTDB lineage: Bacteria > Bacillota > Clostridia > Oscillospirales > Oscillospiraceae > CAG-170. The sequence continues at coordinate 2,044 of CAKTUT010000051.1, forward strand.
ACCGAAAGAGGCTTGGCGCGCGGACACTGTTTGCCACGCACTATCATGAGCTGACGGATATCGAGCAGGAGCTTTCCGGCGTGCGCAACTATAACATCGCCGTGAAAAAGCGGCAGGGCGACATGATCTTCCTGCGCAAAATCGTCCCCGGTGCGGCGGACGACAGCTATGGCGTGGAGGTTGCAAAGCTTGCGGGGCTGCCCGACCGCGTGGTTACACGCGCACGGGAAATCCTGAAAAAGCTGGAATCGGAAGCGCCGCAGGCCGTGCGCGCCCCGGCGGCGCAGCCGGACGAGCAGGTGTCGATGATGGACATGGGCGCAGGCGAGCTTCGCCGTGCGCTGGAGGCCGTGACGGTGGAGACGCTGACGCCGATTGAGGCGATGAATGTTCTATATAAGCTCAAGCAGATGCTTTAAACAGATCAAACGGAAAACGCTGCGCTGGTTTTTCGTCGCAACAAACTGCCAGCGACGCTGCGCTCTGCATACGTTCGACTAAGCCAATCGCGCTGCGCAAGCTTGCGCTCTTGGAGTCTCACGCAATTCCTCGCCCCGCCGCAAGCGGCAGGTCTCGTTCGCTGCGTTGTTGCTCCTCTCCGAATGTGAACCACTTCGCTGGGTTCACATTCGGTTATAATCAGTCCCAGTTGGCGCACGAATTCCACACTTGCGGCACGTGGTGTGTTTTTCCCGACGTACACGCCGCCGGGAAAAACAGTTTGAATTTTATTTCGCCGTGCGCGGCGAAACTCTAACGAGGTTTAAAATTCCTGCGTAAATTGCTATGATGTTAAATTAGGAGAAGCCAATGGCAAGAAATTCTGCCGGTTATTTTAACGCACGCCTTTCGCGTGCGGAGACCATCGCCGGATGGTGCTATCTGCCGTTTTATCTGGTGCTTTTGAGCGTACTGCTCCAATACGCGTTTGCATGGCTGCATATTTCCGCCAGCGTCATGACGCTGAATATTGTCTATTTCTGTATCAACCTTGCGGCGGTGCTGCTGATTTTCCGCAACTTCCTGCGCCAGCGCTTTTTCGGCCCGGGCTTCTGGAGCTTTGTGCAGGCATGCATTCTCGGCTTTGTGTTCTATCAGGTGGGCACGTGGGCGGTGCAGTTTGTGGTGAGCAAGCTCGGCGGCCAGATGGAGATTTATAATAATGAGGCCGTCGCGGGACTGGTGGTGGAAAACCGCTATGTGATGCTGGCCATTTCCGTGATTTTTGCACCGGTGATTGAGGAGACGCTTCTGCGCGGACTGGTGTTCGGGTCGATTCGGCCCGCCTCGCGCGTGGTTGCGTATATCACGTCGGTGTTTATCTTTACGATGATGCACAACTGGCAGTATTTCGGCGTGCACAGCGCCACACAGGTGCTGCTCAGCTGTCTTGCATATATCCCGGCGTCAGTGGCGCTGTGCTGGACGTATGAAAAGGCGGGCACGATCTGGGCAAGTATTACCGTCCACGCCATCATCAACGCCATTTCCTTTGGCGTTCTGACATTGACCTGAAATCTGACGATTACGATTACTTGGAAAAGAGGAAACCCTATGCCAAGAATTATGCAGCTTGACCCGCACGTTGCCGACCTGATTGCGGCCGGTGAGGTTGTCGAGCGTCCGGCCTCCGCCGTCAAGGAGCTGGTGGAAAATGCCATTGACGCGGGCGCGCACAGCGTCAGCGTAGAGATCCAGAACGGCGGCATGACCTTTATCCGCGTGACCGACGACGGCTGCGGCATGGAGGCGGGCGACGCGAAAATTGCGTTTTTGCGCCACGCCACCAGCAAGCTGCGCACAAAGGACGACCTTGCGGCCATCGGGACGCTGGGCTTCCGCGGCGAGGCGCTGGCCGCCATCTCGGCCGTCTCGCGCATCGACCTTCTGACGCGCACGCAGGAAAGCGCCGAGGGCGTGAGCCTGCATCTGGAGGCGGGAACGATTGAATCCGAGCAGCCCGCAGGCTGTCCCACCGGGACGACAATACTGGTGCGCGACCTGTTTTATAACACGCCCGCACGCATGAAGTTTATGAAATCCGACATGGCAGAGGGAGCGGCGGTGTTTGCCGCCGTCCAGCGCGAGGCACTGGCACACCCGGAGGTCTCGTTCCGCTTTGTGCGCGACGGCGCGGAGCTTTTACACACGCCGGGCGACGGCGAGCTGATGGGCGCAATCTATCAGGTGCTTGGCCGTCAGGCCGCGGGCGAGATGGTGCCGGTGAAGAGCCAGTGGGAGAAAATTTCTGTCTCCGGCTATGTCACCCGCCCCACCGCTACGCGCGGCAACCGCACGTATCAGCAGTTTTTCGTCAACGGACGGTTTATCAAATCGCGCCTGCTGTCGGCGGCGCTGGAGGAGGCGTACCGCAACCAGATCATGGCGGGACGTTTCCCGGCGTGCGTGCTGCATCTGACAATCCCGGTGCAGACTGTGGACGTGAACGTCCATCCGGCCAAGACCGAGGTAAAGTTCCTGTCGGAGCGCGGGATTTTTGATGCGGTGCACTATGGCGTCCTCTCGGCGCTCAACAAAACGCCGGGCTCGCCTGAAATGCGTCTGCCGGAAAAGAAGTCCGCGCAGGCGCAGCCGGCTTCGCCGAAGCCCTCTGCACCGGCCTCTGCCGCTGTCTCGCCAAAATCGGACTTTTTCCGCACGATGACGGCGGAGGAGTTCCGCAAGACCGCCGAGCGCCCCGCGCAGACGGCAATGGTGCGGCAGAGCGCAGTACAGCTGCCGCAGAAGAACACTGCGCCCGCACAGCGGGCGGTGTCGGTGTTCCCGTCGGAGCGGGAAGCAGCGCTTTTATCCGGCGAGCCGGAAGCGTCCGCGCCGCAGCAATCGTTTACGCTCCCACCGCAGCCGCCGGCAGAGACGAAAGCGGCGGATGAAGCTGCGCCTGCGGCAAAGCCGGAAGCAGAAACAGAGCCGATTCCCGCCGAACCGGCGGCGCGGCCTGCGGAAAGCGCGTTGGAGACGAGTTTGTCCGAGACGCAGGCAGAGACACCTGAGCAGCAGGCGCTGCCGCTTCAGGAAAATGAATACCGCGTCATCGGCGAGACGATGGACACCTACATTCTGGTGGAGCAGGGCGAACAGCTGATTTTTATCGACAAGCACGCTGCGCACGAGCGCATCTTGTTTGAGCGGCTCAAGGCAAATCCCCAGCCGGTGATGTCGCAGTCGCTTCTGATGCCGATTGCCGCCGCGCTCAGCCGCGAGGAGGCGGCCGCGGCGCTGGAAAATGAGTCGCTTTTGGAGCAATATGGCTTTGGCGTGGAGGACTTTGGCGACGGTACGGTGCTCATCCGCCGCGTCCCGGCGGACATTGACCTTGACGACGCGCAGAGCGCGCTGAGCGAGCTTGCCGGACAGCTTCTGGAGGGCAAGCGCCTTGACCCCGACAGCCTGCGCGACAATCTTTTACATACCATCGCCTGCAAGGCCGCCATCAAGGCGGGCTATCATACGCTCCCGCGGGAGCGCGACGCGCTGGTGCGCGAGGCGCTCTCGCGCGAGGATCTGAAATACTGCCCGCATGGGCGGCCGATCTGTACGGTGCTGACAAGAAAGCAGCTGGAGAAGCAGTTTAAACGAGCCTAAAATGGCGGTTTACCCCCCTTTTTCTTTCCCTGCGCGGGAAAGAATTTGTAGGGGCGGATGGCGAGCGCAGCCGTCAGCGACGTAAGGAGCGCTACGGATGCGGCCTACCCCTTGCGGGTGCACATCCGCCCGGCAGAACAGTAATAAATGGGTCGATGTGGGCATCGACCCCTACATGGTACGGCAGTAATCGCAGGCAGCGAACGGGTGTGCACCCGCGAGGGCTAAGCGCCTCTTTTTGCCTACTCTTTCTGACAAGCCGGAAAAAGCAGGCCGCCGGAGGCACAGTTGCGGTGTCACCGCATTTTTCGGCACGTTCAGTGCCAGAAAGGAGTCCGTTATGGCAGAAACCCATGACAACATCATCTGCGTCGTCGGCCCTACGGCCTCCGGCAAGACACGCATGGCTGTGGAGCTGGCAAAGGCGCTTGGCGGCGAGGTCGTCTCGTGTGACTCGATGCAGATCTACCGCGGCATGACCGTGGGGACGGCGAAGCCGACGCCGGACGAGATGGACGGCGTCCGGCACCACATGATTGATGTCGCTGACCCATCAGAGCCGTTTTCCGCCGGAAAATACGTGGAGATGGCCGACGCGTGCGTGCAGGATATCCTGTCGCGCGGGAAAGCCGTGGTGATCGCGGGCGGAACGGGACTGTATGTGGACAGCCTGATTGCCGGGCGGAGCTTTGCACCCGTGCCGTCCACGGGAAAGCGCGAGGCGCTGGAGCGCCGCGCAGATAAAGAGGGCATCCAGCCGCTTTTAAGTGCGCTGGCGGCCATCGACCCCGAGAGTGCCGCGCGGCTGCATCCGTCCGACCGGCGGCGGATTATCCGGGCGCTGGAAATTTATCAGGAGACGGGCGAGACCATCACCGAGCACGACCGCAAAACGCGCCTCAAGCCGCCAAAATACCGGCCTGTCTGGCTTGGTATGACGTTTTGCAGCCGTGCCGACCTGTACGCGCGGATTGACAAGCGCGTGGAGCTGATGATGGCAGACGGACTTCTGGACGAGGTGCGCGCGCTGCTTGACGCGGGCGTGCCCGCGACGGCCACGGCCATGCAGGCCATCGGCTATAAGGAGCTGACGGGCGCGCTGTGCGGGGAGGAAAGCGTGGACGAGGCGGTTGGGCTGATTCAGCAGCGCTCACGCAACTATGCCAAGCGCCAGCTGACATGGTTCCGGCGCAATCCGGAGATCCACTGGCTGGAGCAGACGCTGCCGCTTGATTTTTCCGCCGTTTTTGAGACCGCTCGCCGGTATATTCCTTTTTTCGCGGGCGAATAATGCTAGGATATGGGTATTACAAACATAAAGGAGTCGATACCCATGTCAAACACAACCGAAATTTATCAGGACGCGTTTTTGAATCAGGCACGGCGGATGCGCACGCCGCTGACCGTTTTTTTGATGAACGGCTTTCAGCTGCGCGGCGTAATTACCGGGTTTGACGCATTTGTGATTGTGCTGCAATCCGAGGGAAAGCAGCAGATGATCTATAAACACGCCGTTTCGACGATTATTCCGTCGATTCCGGTCAAGCTGGCGCAGGAGTAAGCGTAAAAGCTCCTGCGCTGCGGCAAAGGAGCTTTTATGAAGCAGGGAAAGCAATACACCACCATCATATTGTGGATTCTGCTGGCTGCCATTATGGCCTATTTCGGCTACCACGTCTATAACTCCATCCATGAGCCGCTTACCACGGCGATTGTCATCGAGTATGAGGCGGGCGCGGGCTATTCTGCCACGGGCTTTGTGGTGCGCGATGAGCGCGTGATCTCATCGGAGTATGACATCACCGTTTTGACCGCGCAGGAGGGCGCGCACGTATCGGCGGGCGAGGCGGTTGCCACCGGCTATCTCTCCGACGACGCGCGCGAGCGTCAGGCGCGCATCTCCGAGCTGACGGCGCAGCTGGAGACGCTGACCTACGCACGGCGCTACTCCGGCAGCATCGCCGATCAGGCCGCGCTGGACAGCGAAATTTTAAGCAGCCTCACGTCGTTTTCGCGCTATGTCGCGCGGCGCGACATGAACTCGGCGCTGGATCTTTCGTCAGAGCTCAAGGGCATGGTGCTGCGGCGCAGCTCCGACAGCGGCGATACCACCGTCATTCAGGCGCAGATTACCGCCACGCAAAATGAGCTTGACCAGCTGCGTGACGAGGCGGGGCAGGACACACGCACCGTCACCGCGCCTGCGGCGGGTTATTTTTCCGGAACAGTGGACGGCTATGAGTCGGTGCTCACGCCCGATATTCTCGATACGCTCAGCTACCGCGACTATGTTTCCCTTGCGCCGGAGGAAGTTTCCGGCCACACCGCCGGCAAGCTCATCCACGGCAACACGTGGTACTATGTGACCATTGTGCCGTCGGGCGAGCTGGAGGGGCTGGAGCGGGGCGACGACGTCAAGGTTACGTTTGCGCGCGATTTTTATGAGCAGGTGACGATGAATGTGGATCGCATCGGCACGAACGAGGCGGGCTTCCGCATTCTGGTGCTCTCGTGCGACCGGTATATGCAGAGCGTTACGCTGCTGCGCCAGCAGACAGCGGATGTGGTCTTTACGGCCTATTCCGGCCTGCGCGTGCCAAAGGAGGCTGTGCGCGTGGACGAAAGCGGCCAGCCGGGCGTGTACGTCCGCGAGGGCGCGGCGGCAAAGTGGAAGCCGATTTCGATTCTGCATGACAACGGAGAAAGTTATGTGGTAGAATATGACCGCGGCTCTACGGCAAATCTCTGGCCGGGCGACGAGGTCATTGTCACCGCAAAGAATCTATATGATGGAAAGGTAGTCGGATAAGATGAGCCAGATTGCAGAGAATATAGCGAAGATTCGCCAGACCATGCACGAGGCCGAGCGTCAGGCCGGCCGGCCGGAGGGTTCGGTGCTGCTGTGTGCGGCGACAAAGATGAACGATGCCGATGCGGTGCGCGAGGCCGTGGCGGCGGGCGTTGACTGCTGCGGTGAAAACCGCGTGCAGGAGCTTCAGCAAAAGCAGCCGCAGGGCGCATACACCGGAAAGCCGGTGCACTTTATCGGCCATTTGCAGACGAACAAGGTAAAAAACGTTGTGGGCAAGGTTGATCTGATCGAGTCGGTTGACCGGCTGGAGCTGCTCGAGTGCATTGAAAAGACGGCGGAAAAGCTCGGTGTGGTGCAGGACATCCTGCTGGAGGTCAACATCGGCGCAGAGCAGAGTAAGTCCGGCTTTACCCCCGCCGAAGCGGCGCAAACCGCAGCGTCGATGGCGCAATATCCCCACTGCCGCCTGCGCGGACTGATGGCAATCCCGCCTGTGAGCGAATTTCCTGGTGCCAATCGCAGATATTTTGCCGAAATGCGCAACCTTTTTGTTGACATAAGCAGCAAAAAATACGATAATGTAGCCATGGAATGCCTGTCGATGGGAATGAGCGACGATTATGCCGACGCAATTCTGGAAGGCAGTACCATGATCCGCGTGGGTACGGCGATATTTGGCCCGAGAAATTACAATGTCTGACGCAGACAGATACTTGGAGGATATAGATTATGGGATTCATGGATGAACTGAAGAAGCTGGCAAAGCCCTACAGCGAGGACGACGACGATTTTGACGAATTCGACGACGAGCCCCGCCGTGCGCCGCGCGCCTCGCGCAGCTCCGCCGCGCCTGCTCCCGCGACATCCGCTTTTGATGATATGGATGACGACTATTCTTCGTCCTCGTCCAGCAGCTCCACTCGCCGCACGCCGCCGTTCGGCAGCAACAGCGGCAGCAACAAGGTTGTAAACATTCACACCACCGCCCAGATGCAGGTGGTTCTGGTCAAGCCCGACCGCTTTGACAATGTCTCCGACATTGCCGAGCACCTGCGCAGCAAGCACGCCGTGGTGCTGAACCTTGAGGCCACGAACAAGGACGTCGCACGCCGTCTGGTTGACTTTTTGTCGGGCTGCGCCTATGCGCTTGACGGCAGGATCAAGAATATTGCAATCAGCACCTACATCATTACGCCCTACAATGTGGACATCGTCGGCGACCTGATCGACGAGCTGGAAAACAGCGGACTGTATCTGTAATACGCAACGGGAGGAGATTTCATGTTCACACCGCAGGAAATTCAGGAGCAAACCTTTGCCAAGGCCGTGTTCGGCGGCTATGATATGCAGCAGGTGGACGATTTTCTCGAACCGCTGACAGAGGACTATATCACCCTGTATAAGGAAAACGCCGTTTTAAAGTCCAAGATGAAAATCCTGGTGGAAAAGCTGGAGGAGTACCGCTCACAGGAGGCCGGCATGAAGCGCGCCATTGCAAACGCGCAGATGACGTGCGATAAGATGATTGCCGAGGCGCAGGCAAAGTGTGCCGGTATGATGAACGACGCCGAGGGCAGCGTCCGCAGCCAGACGGCAAACCTCCAGCAGACGCTGACCGAGGAGGAAGAACGCGTCAACATGGCAAAGCAGACCGCGCAGAACTTTATCGACGTCATTGAGCAGGATATCCGCGGCCATCTGGAGCTGCTGGAAAAGCTGAAAGCGCGGGATCTGTCTGTGCCGGAAAAGCACAAGCAGCGCGAAAAGCCCTATGACTGGAGCAAGCAGGAGACGCCGCCCATGGTCGTGCCGTCTCAGACGGATGCCGCGCCGTCGGCGGAGGATATTGCGTCCGAGATCTCGGAAAATCTGGAAAAGCTGGTTGGCCCGGAAGAGCCCGCACCGCAGCCCGCCCCCGCGGCGGTGTCGCATCCCGACAGCGCCACGATCAAGTTCACCGATCTGAAGTTCGGCAAGAACTATGATCCGACGTCGGCAGGGAAGTAAGCATAAGACAGAAAAAAGCAGCGCCGGCGGCGCTGCTTTTTTGTGGTCTAAGCCCTTTTTCGTTCCCTGCGCGGGAATGCTTCGCAGACCTACTTTTTCTGTTGCGCCAGAAAAAGTAGGCAAAAAGATTCGC
>CAKTUT010000052.1 GCA_934621665.1 uncultured Oscillospiraceae bacterium
CGCCGGACAAAACGAATTGATACTTTATTCCGCCGTGCGCGGCGGAACTCTACGAGGTTTTTCGACAGGCTGAAATCAGGACGCTTCCGCGTCCTGATTTTTTGTTCGCCGCTGTTTTTGCCGAAAGGAATAAATTTTCTATTTCACTTTTTCTGTCCGCGTGCTATACTGTTCTTGATATAAACAGCGGAAAATGAGATGGGGTGAACGCGATGAATACACAGCATCTGCAATATATTATTGAAATTGAGCGCACACGATCCATTTCACAGGCGGCGGAAAACCTGTTTCTTGGCCAGCCAAACCTTAGCCGCATCCTGCACGATCTGGAGGATGCGCTGGGGTTTCGGATTTTTGAGCGCACCAGCCGCGGCGTCCGCCCGACGGAGCGCGGCGCAAAATTTTTGCAGCACGCGCGCAATGTCCTGCGCGAAATGGAATATATTGACGCGCTCGGGCCGCGTCACGCCGTGCCAAACCGGCTGCGCGTGTGTATCCCGCGCTCGGCCAAGACGCTTGCTCTGGTGTCGTCGTATATTGCTGGACTCGACGCGCGCGGCGGACTGGACGCGCAGATTCGCGAATGCCATGCGCGAAGGGCACTGGAAATGCTCTCGTCCGGCGACGCGGAAATCGGAATTATCCGTTTCCGGTCGGAATACTGCGACTATTTTGAAGAGCAGACGGCACAACGCGAACTGAGCTTTCAGGTATTGAGCCGATACAAATACCGTGTGCTTTTGCCGCTGGATCACCCGCTTGCGCAGAAAAAGACGCTGCGGATGGAGGATCTGGATGGCTATACGGAAATTGTCCACGGTGATAATTTCCGCGTTCGCACCAAGCAGGAAGAGGCAGAGCGGCGCAAAATTCTGACGGTTGACCGGCTGGCGCAGGTCAGCCTGCTTGAGACTATCTGGGGCGCATATATGTGGAGCCAGGAGCAGCCGCAGCGCTGCCTGGAGCGGTGGCATCTGGTGCAGAAAACGTGCGAAAACAATCCGGTTACGTATCATGATGCGCTGATCTACAATCCACAGTATGTGGTGACGGACATCGAGGCCGGATTTATCCGCCATGTACTCAGCCAGATGCAAAGATGAATTTGATATATCAAAAATAATATATCTACACGCTGAAAAGCATTTCAGTTTCAATATGGATTTCGATATAATTTTATCGGAAGATAGCAATGGGCGCGCTGCGCCCATTGCTTGTGTAGGAACAAAATTGGGAAATTTCAGAAAAGGATGGTAACGTTTATGAGCAAGATTACTGTCATCGGCGCGGGAAGCGTCGGCGCAACCGTGGCAAACGACCTGATGATTCAGGGCATTGCAACTGAGATTGTACTCGTGGATATCAACAAGCAGAAAGCATTCGGCGAGGCGCTGGACATTTATCAGGGCGCGCCGTTCTGCTCACCGGCCATCGTCCGCTCGGGCGACTATGAGGATGCCACCAACTCCGACATCGTCATCATCACCTCCGGCATGCCAAGAAAGCCCGGCCAGTCGCGTCTGGATCTGGCGCAGGCAAACGTCAACATCATCAAGGACATCACCCCGCAGATCGTCAAGTACGCGCCCAATGCCGTGTATGTGATCGTCTCGAACCCCGTTGACATCCTGACGTATGTGTTCCATAAAATTTCGGGTCTGCCCGAGCATCAGATCATCGGCTCCGGCACAATTCTCGATACCAGCCGGCTTCAGTCGGCACTTGCAAAGCGCTTCCGCATCAGCCCCAAAAACGTGCACGCACACGTCTATGGCGAGCACGGCGACTCATCGTTTGTACCCTGGAGCTTGGTGCACATTGCGAACAATCATGTAGACGACTATAAGGCAAGCTCGCCTGACTGCGACCGCATCAAGTGGAGTGGAGAGGCTGAGTATGCGGCCATTGAGGAGTTCGTCAAGACCTCCGGCGGCCAGGTTATCAAGGCCAAGGGTGCGACGTTCTATGCCGTCGCCATGTCCGTGTGCCACATCTGCAAGTGCATCTTTGCCGGCGCGGGCACGGCGCTGACGGTTTCCACGATGATGCACGGCGAGTACGGCGTTGACGATGTGTGCCTGTCCACGCTTGCGCTGGTTGATCGCACCGGCGTGCGCGGCAAGGTACTCAACCGTCTGACCGACCATGAGATTGCGCAGCTTCGCGCCAGTGCGGATAAGCTGAAAGAGGTCATTCGTCAAATCGAGATTTGACGCGGAGGGGAAATGAATGGATTATCGGATTGAACATGATTCCATGGGCGAGGTCAAAGTCCCGGCAGATAAATACTGGGGCGCACAGACCGAGCGAAGCCATGAGAATTTCCCTATTGGGGTGGGGATTGAAACGATGCCGCGCGAGATTACGCGCGCATTTGGTGTACTGAAAAAGGCTGCGGCGCAGGCAAACCACGCGCTCAAGCCCGAAAAAATGACCGACGAGAAGCTGGCCGCCATTGAACGGGCATGCGACGAGGTCATCTCCGGGAAGCTTAACGAGCATTTTCCGCTGGTTGTGTGGCAGACGGGCTCTGGCACGCAGTCCAACATGAACGCAAACGAGGTCATTGCCAACCGCGGCAATGAAATTGCGGGCAAGAAGCTTCTGCACCCGAACGACGACATCAACATGTCGCAGTCGTCCAACGACACATTTCCCACGGCAATGCACATCGCTGCCGCCGAGGCAATTGAGGAGCGCGTCATTCCTGCCATCGACCTGCTGACCGGCACGCTGCGCCGGCTGGAGGAGGAGAACCGCGGCGTGGTCAAGTCCGGCCGCACGCATTTGCAGGACGCGACGCCGATTGAATTTTCACAGGAGATCTCCGGCTGGAGAAGCTCGCTGGAAAAGGACAAGAAGATTCTGGAGCTGGCGCTCCCGGCGCTCAAGGAACTGGCGCTGGGCGGCACGGCTGTCGGCACGGGACTCAACGCGCCCAAGGGCTTTGATAAGCTGGTGGCCGAACGGGTTTCGGCGCTGACCGGGCGGCAGTTTATTACCGCAGAAAATAAATTTCACGCGCTGACCAGCAAGGATGAGCTTGTCTTTGCACACGGTGCGCTCAAGGCGCTTGCCGCTGATATGATGAAAATTGCAAACGACGTTCGCTGGCTGGCATCCGGCCCGCGCGACGGCCTTGGCGAAATTTTCATTCCCGAAAATGAACCCGGTTCGTCCATCATGCCCGGCAAGGTCAACCCCACGCAGTGCGAGGCCGTCACGATGGTTGCTGTGCAGGTCATGGGCAACGATGTTGCTGTGGGTATGGCCGCGTCGCAGGGCAACTTTGAGCTGAACGTCTTTATGCCTGTCTGCATCTATAACTTCCTGCAATCGGCGCGTCTGCTTGCCGAGTCGATTACGTCCTTTAACAATAACTGCGCCGTGGGCATCCGCGCCAACCGCGAAAAGATGCACCACAACCTGCACAACTCTCTGATGCTGGTTACGGCGCTCAACCCGTACATCGGCTATGAAAACGCGGCAAAAACCGCGAAAAAGGCGTTTAAGGAAAACATCTCGCTGAAAGAAGCCTGCGTACAGCTGGGCTTTTTGACGGCGGAAAAATTCGACGAAGTGTTCCATCCCGAACAGATGGTCTGACGATTGCGAGGAAAGACATATGACATTCTCTTATTTTCCCGGGTGCACGCTGAAAACCCGCGGCAAAGACCTTGATATCTGGGGTCGCCGTGCGTTTGCGGCGCTGGGGATCGAGCTTGCGGAGCTGCCCGAGTGGCAGTGCTGCGGCGCGGTATACCCCATGGCGCAGGATGAGATTGCAACCCGGCTTTCTTCCGTGCGCGCGCTGGCCTCTGCGCGGGAGATTGGAAACGATCTGGTCACGCTCTGCTCGGCGTGCCACCATGTGATCAAGCGCGTCAACGGCGACATGAAGAACAATGAAACCATCGCCTCGCGCGTACAGAATTATTTGCAGCTTGATACGCCCTATACCGGCGAGACCACAGTGCTTCACTATCTTGAGGTCCTGCGTGACTGCGTGGGCTTTGAGGAGCTGAAGAAAAAGGTCGTAAACCCGCTGACGGGGCGCAAAATTGGCGCTTATTACGGCTGCCTGCTGCTGCGCCCGAGCCGTGAGCTCGGCTTTGATGATCCGGAAAATCCCTCGATCATTGAGGACTTTATCCGCGCCATCGGCGCAGAGCCGGTTTACTATGCTTTGCGCAACGAGTGCTGTGGCGGCTATACCACCGTCGAAGGTAAGGACTATGCGCGCAAGCAGGTCAAAAAGATCATGGACAACGCCCGCGCCTGCGGCGCGGAGGAGCTGATCACGGCCTGTCCGCTTTGCATGTATAATCTGAAAGAAAACGCCGAAAATGGTCTGCCAGTCAGCTACTTTACCGAGCTTCTGGCCGAGGCGCTTGGGGTAAAGGAGGAAATCGGATGAACAAGCAGAATCTGATGGACGAAATTGCCCATATCTCCGGCGTCAATCCCCGCAAGTGCATGAAATGCGGCAAGTGCTCCGGCGCGTGCCCGGCCTATGACGAGATGGAATACCATCCGCATCAGTTCGTCGATATGGTGGATAATGGCCGCATTGAAGAGCTGATGAACTCCAAGGGTATTTACCGCTGCCTGAGCTGCTTTGCGTGTGTGGAGCGCTGCCCGCGCAGCGTAGAGCCGGCAAAGCTCATTGAGGCTGTGCGGCTGGCCGTGGTGCGTCAGCAAGGTATGGATCATCTCAAGCCCGAGCAGATTGCACAGAATCTGGATGCAGACCTGCCGCAGCAGGCCATCACCAGCGCGTTCCGCAAATATAAAAAGTAAGGAGGCAGGACAATGCAGAGAATCGGCGTATTCGTATGTCACTGCGGCACAAATATTGCCGCAACGGTGGATGTGGAAGCGGTCGCTCAGGCGCTCAGCCATGAGCCCGGCGTTGTCATTGCCACCGATTATCCCTATATGTGCTCCCAGAGCGGTCAGGATATGATCAAAAACGCCATCCATGAGAATCATCTCACCGGCGTTGTGATCTGCTCCTGCTCACCCAGAATGCACGAGGCGACATTCCGCAAGACCTGTCAGGCGGCGGGACTCAATCCGTATATGCTGGAAATCGCCAACGTCCGCGAGCAGTGCTCGTGGATTCATAAGGACAAGGCCGAGGCAACGGAAAAGGCAATCATCCTTGGCCGCGCGGCCATCGCAAAGGTGCATCTCAACGCGCCTCTGACCGCGGGCAGCAGCCCCGTTACCAAGCGCGCGCTTGTCATCGGCGGCGGCATCGCCGGCATCCAGACGGCGCTCGATATTGCCGACGCGGGCTTTGAGGTGGATATCGTAGAGAAAAAGCCCACCATCGGCGGCAAAATGACGCAGATCGACAAGACGTTCCCCACACTTGACTGTGCGGCGTGTATTCTGACGCCAAAGATGGTTGAGGCGGCGCAGAACGAGAAGATCAGAATCTACTCCTATTCCGAGGTGGACGCGGTCAAGGGCTTTGTCGGCAATTTCCACGTGACCATCCGCAAAAAGGCACGCTACGTCAAGGAGGACGTGTGTACCGGCTGCGGCCTTTGCACCGAGAAGTGCCCGCAGAAGAAAGTTCCGAACGACTTTAACCTCGGCCTTGACAACCGCCGTGCCATCTATATTCCGTTTGCGCAGGCAGTGCCCAAGGTTGCAACCATTGATCCGGACTACTGCAATATGCTGAAAAACGGCAAGTGCGGCGTCTGCGCCAAGGTCTGCACTGCGGGTGCAATTGACTATAAGCAGAAAGACGAGTTGGTTGAGCGCGAATACGGCGCAATTGTCGTAGCTACTGGCTTTAACCCGATCAAGCTTGACAAATTTGACGAGTCTGCCTACTCCAAGAGTCCAGACGTCGTTTCCAGTCTTGAGTTTGAGCGTCTGATGAACGCGGCAGGGCCTACGGGCGGCACGCTTCTGCGCCCATCCGACGGGACGCATCCCAAGACGATTGTCTTTGTGCAGTGCGTGGGTTCACGCTGCGACGGCGGGGAAAAGGGCAAGCCCTATTGCTCAAAGATCTGCTGCATGTATACGGCGAAGCACGCTATGCTCTGCCGCGAAAAATATCCCGACACAGACGTGTACGTGTTCTATATCGACGTGCGTACTCCGGGCAAGAACTTTGACGAGTTCTACCGCCGCGCCGTTGAGGAATACGGCGTTCACTATGTCAAGGGCATGGTGGGCAAGGTTGTCCCAGAGGGCGGAAAACTCAAGGTGCAGGCCTCTGATCTGATCGGCAATCAGCAGCTGCACATTGATGCCGACATGGTTGTTTTGGCTGCGGCTATTGAGCCAGACGAGTCGGCGCGGCCGCTTGCCACAATGCTCACGGCCTCAATGGACACGAACGACTTCTTTACCGAGGCACACCCCAAGCTCCGCCCCGTGGAAAGCCCCACGGCGGGCGTGTTCCTGTCGGGCGCATGCCAGGGACCGAAAGATATCCCCGAAACCGTTGCGCAGGCGGGCGCTGCTGCGTCCAAGGTCATTGGCCTTTTGTGCAAGGACGCGCTGACGTGCAACCCGTGCGTTGCCCAGCCGGACGAGATGATGTGCAACGGCTGCTCCAGCTGCGAAAAGGTGTGCCCCTACGGCGCAATTACATACGTGGATAAGGAATTCCGCGGTCCGAACCGCACAACGCTCATCCGCCGTGTGGCGCAGGTCAATCCGGCCGTGTGTCAGGGCTGCGGCGCATGCACCGTAGCGTGCATGTCCGGCGCAATGGATCTCAAGGGCTTCTCCAACAAGCAAATTCTGGCGGAGGTGGATGCGATATGCAAGTAAATGAATCCTGGAAACCCACCATCGTGGCCTTTTGCTGCAACTGGTGCTCATACGCGGGCGCGGATCTGTCGGGAACAAACCGCCTGAGCTATCCGGCCAACGTGAAAATTATCCGTATTCCGTGCTCCTGCCGTCTGAACCCGATGTTCATTCTTCGCGCGTTTCAGCGTGGCGCGGACGGCGTAATCCTGTGCGGCTGCCATCCCGGCGACTGTCACTATACCACCGGCAACTACTATGCCCGCCGCAGAATGACGCTCCTGTTCTCCATGCTCGACTATCTGGGCATCGAAAAGGAGCGCACACGCGTGGAGTGGGTCTCCGCTGCCGAGGGCGCAAAATTTGCCGCCACGATGAACGATTTTGTCCAGACGATTACAAAGCTTGGCGAGAACCGCAGATTGGAGGACCTGAGATGCAAAGAGTAAAGGAAAAGGCCATCGAGCTCCTCAAAAGCGGTGCGGTTGACCGCGTCATCGGCTGGCGCGCGGGCGAGTTCTTCTATGATCTGACGCCGTCGGTATTTACCGCGGTGGAGGATGTGGAAAAGAACTTTGTCTGGAGCGTATTTTCCGCCGCGAACGTCTCAAAATACCTGATTGCCGAGTCGAAAAAGGGCGGCAAGGTCGCCGCATTCTTAAAGCCCTGTGACAGCTATTCGTTTGTCCAGCTGCAAAAAGAGCATCGCATCGCGCGCGATGCAGTGTATGCCGTCGGCGTACAGTGTGACGGTGTGTGCGACATTGAAAAGCTGAAAGCTGCGGGCTGCAAGGGTGTAACTGCCGTCAGTGTGGATGGGGAGGAACTCCTTGTCCAGACGATCTATGGTGATAAGAGGGTTAAAAAGGCCGACGCGCTGCTTGACCGCTGTGCAGTCTGCAAGTCGAAGAAAATTGTCGGCTTTGATGAGCTGCTTGGTGAGCAGGGCGAGGACTGCGACGGCGCGCGCTTTGCGAAAGTTGCGGAGCTGGAGGCCATGACGCCGGACGAGCGATTTGCGTTCTGGCGCGGCGAGCTTTCGCGCTGTATCCGCTGCAACGCCTGCCGCAACGTCTGCCCCGCGTGTTCGTGCGAAAAGTGCGTGTTTGATAACCACGACCTTGGCACGGACAACAAGGCGGCTGCCGACAGCTTTGAGGAGAACTTCTTCCACATTATCCGGGCGTTCCACGTAGCTTCCCGCTGCACTGACTGCGGCGAGTGTTCGCGCGTCTGCCCGCAGCACATCCCACTGCATCTGCTCAACCGCAAGTTTATCAAGGACATCGACGAGCTCTACGGTGTTTATCAGGCCGGTGCGGATATGGATTCCCGTCCGCCGCTGATGGATTTCCGCAAAGACGATTGCGAGCCGTCGGTTGTATATGAGAGGGGAGGAAGCCACGCATGAAAAAGCTCCCGATTTCCCGTCTGAATGAGCTGTTTGCCGCCGTTTCGGCGCAGCAGACGCTCTATATCCCGTCCGATGACGCGGCCGGTCAGGCACACTTTGCCGTGTGGCATGAGGGCATGACGCTCTCAAGCGCGCACAATACCGTCCGCAGCGCGAAAGACCTGTTTTTCCCACAGGTGGAAAACCTGATGGGCTTCAAGGTCACGGGCAAGCAGATTGACCTTATCGAAACACGCGACGTGCTCGCACCGTTTACGCTGTTCGGCGTGCGCGCGTGTGACTTCCGCAGCTTTGAAATTCTTGATCGCGTGTTCCTGGCCGAGCCGGCGGACACCTATTACCAGTCCCGGCGCGAGCACGCCACCATTGTGACGCTGGCGTGCGGCGAGCCGGAGGAAACGTGCTTCTGCGGCGCGTTTGGCATTGATGCCGCCGACCCGCAGGGCGACGTGACGTGCTGGATGGACGGCG
Source organism: uncultured Oscillospiraceae bacterium (assembly GCA_934621665.1). Taxonomy (GTDB): domain Bacteria; phylum Bacillota; class Clostridia; order Oscillospirales; family Oscillospiraceae; genus CAG-170. Next base: position 8,669 of record CAKTUT010000052.1, read on the forward strand.
AAAGCCTCTACTGGCGCGCCAACACCGAAAAGGGCGAGACGCTTACGCGCGCGCTTCCCATGCTGAGCGACTGTGGCGGCGAGGCTGTTGCGGCGCAGCAGGAGCAGACACGCAGCATCATGCAGAAGCTTCCGCTGGCAGGGCTTAAGCTTGACGCCGTTGGCGCAGGCAAGACAAAGGCACTGTTTGGCAGCCCCAAGTGGAAGCAGCTGAGCGAGGCGTGCCTCGGCTGCGGCACGTGCACGTTTGTGTGCCCCACATGTCAGTGCTATGACATTCAGGAATTTGACAACGGCAAGACGGTTCGCCGCTTCCGCTGCTGGGACAGCTGCATGTACTCGGACTTTACCAAAATGTCCGCCGGTCAGCCGCGCCCAACGCAGCTTGAGCGTTTTCGTCAGCGCTTTATGCACAAGCTGGTCTATTTCCCGGACAATAATGATGGCATTTTCGGCTGTGTCGGCTGCGGCCGCTGCCTTGCAAAGTGCCCCATCCACATGAACATTGTCAAAGTGATCAAAGAACTGGGGGAGGCTGAAGCATGAGAAACGATCCATTGATCCCCATGATCGGCGTAGTCACCGCAATCCGCGTGGATACGCCCGATGTCAAAACGTTCCGCGTCATCGGCCTTGACGGCAAAAAGCCGTTTGAGCACATTCCCGGCCAGTGCGCGATGCTCTCCATCCCCGGCGTGGGCGAGGCGCTGTTCTCCATCACCTCCAGCCCCACGGAGGAGGAATTTGTCGAATTTTCCATCAAGCGCTGCGGCTGCGTAACGCAGTGGCTGCACCAGATGGAGGTTGGACAGCAGATTACCATCCGCGGCCCGTATGGCAATGGCTTCCCGGTGGATACCGACTTTGCCGGAAAGGATCTTCTGTTTATCGCCGGCGGCATCGGTCTTGCACCGCTGCATTCGGTAATCAACTACTGCCGCCACTACCGCGACCGCTACGGCAAAATTGACATTGTCTACGGCTCGCGCTCCAAGGAGGATCTGGTTGATTTTCAGGAGATTCTGGACATCTGGTGCAAGGAGGACGGTATCAACGTCCACCTGACCATTGACCGCGAGCAGCCCGAGTGGGACGGCCATGTCGGCTTTGTCCCTAACTATGTCAAGGAGCTTGCGTTCGACACGTCCAAGACGGTTGTCATGTGCGGCCCTCCCATCATGATTAAGTTCACCCTTGCGGGACTGATGGAGCTGGGATTTGACCGCACGCACATCTACACGACGATGGAGCTGAAAATGAAGTGTGCGCTTGGCAAATGCGGCCGCTGCAACATCGGCAACAAGTACGTCTGTAAGGACGGCCCGGTATTCCGCTTTGACCAGCTCGACGAGCTGCCTGACGAGTATTAAGGAGAGAACACAATGGAAAAAATGGTAAATGTTTTCCTGTTCGGCAAAAAATATGAAGTGCCGGAGAGCCTGACCATTATGGAGGCTATGGAGTATTCCGGCTATCAGCTGGTGCGCGGCTGCGGCTGCCGCAACGGCTTTTGTGGCGCGTGCGCCACGATTTACCGCATCGCGGGCGATCGTGAGCTCAAAGCCTGTCTTGCCTGCTCAACCAAGGTTGAGAACAATATGTATGTGGCGACGCTGCCGTTCTTCCCACTGGTAAAAGAAATCTATGACATTGAAAAGGTCAAGCCCACCGAGCGGATTATGATGCAGCTGTATCCCGAGATTTATTCCTGCGTCGGCTGCAACGCCTGTACCAAGGCGTGCACGCAGGGGCTGAACGTCATGCAGTACATCGCCTATGCGCAGCGCGGCGAATATGAAAAGTGCGCGGAGGAGTCATTTGACTGCGTTATGTGCGGCGTGTGCTCATCCCGCTGCCCGGCGGGCATCTCGCATCCGCAGGTC
>CAKTUT010000053.1 GCA_934621665.1 uncultured Oscillospiraceae bacterium
ATGCTCTGCTGAGAGCCAGCAGATAAACGACCTCCCGTTGCCAGCGCAACGGGAGGTTTGCTTTCTCGCGTCCCAGCATCGCCAATACGCTGTGATTTCGTCCTGAAGCGGGTGGAGGCTTGCCTGCGGTCTTAACGTCTGAAACGTCGCACAGCTGGCTAACGCGCTGGTATCTGTGCTTGGAGTGAGTGTTCGGCAAGACCAACAAAAACGCCGGTCGAAATTCTACATTTTGCCGAGAGCAAAAAAGAGCCGCTTTCCCGAAAAATTCCCGGAAAAGCGGCCCAAAATCGCGTGGGTAAAGGTTCAAGTCCACTGATTTTGCCAAAACCCTTTTTGATATCTTTTTTTCCAACTTCAAAAAATGGGCGCAAAAAAACCCGGAAGCCGTTGAAACTTCTGGGTTTTTCGCGTAGATATCTTTTTTGGTTCTACTAGATGGTTGCGGGAGAGGGATTTGAACCCCCGACCTCCGGGTTATGAGCCCGACGAGCTACCGAACTGCTCTATCCCGCGATGTTGACTTTTTGCTCCTGAAAGCTGGACGCTAACTCTAAGGGTTATGAGCCCGACGAGCTACCGAACTGCTCTATCCCGCGATATACTGCTCTTATGTGAGCTAGATTATAATAGCATACGCGGGCAGCCGTGTCAATAGGTCATGGACAATTTTCGTAAAACATTTTCCGTCAGGCTGCGCGCATTTCTGCGCGCAACCGCAAGCCCGCGCTTTCCCTTAAAACAGGTGCAGCAGCGCCAACGTCACGCCGGAAAACAACAGCCAGAGGCGGAAGCTTTTTTTCCGCGACCACAGCGAATACAGCGCCGAGGCGCAGCCGGCTGCCAGCACCGCAATCAGCCATGCCGATTGCAGCCGCCGCGGCGTAAAACCGAAGCAGTCGATATACAGCGCCAGCTTGGACGCGGCGATCACGGCAAGCAGCAGACTTTCAGCCAGGAGCGCCGTGCACAAAATGCGCGTCGGCTGGTGCAGCGATGCTTGCAGCGCGCCCGAGCGCGTCACCAGCCACAGCAGTGCAAAGTTTACCGCCATCACGCGGCACAGCGAGAAAAAGCCCTGCCGCGCATACTCAGCCACGGTATACCCCTCCGGGAGTGTCCGGCTGAACGCGCCAAAGAGATACCCGGCCTGCAAGGCGAAAAATGCCAGATATACCGCCGTAAAAATTCCCAGCACAGCCAGCCACAGCGTCTGCGGCACCTTGCGCAGGCGCGTAATCGCCGATTCGGTGCGCTCACCGCGGGCACGAAGCACAGCCGTATCCTCGCGCGCCGTTCCGGCAAGCAGGCCGAACAGGTATGCGCCCACCGGCAGACTGAGAATAAACTTATAGAGGAAATCGACAAACGTCACATTGTTCCAGTCCGGCGTAACCAGCGTCAACAGGCCGCTGACCGCTGCGTCAAAGCGTGCGTCTGCGCCCGACAAAAATTGCAGCGCCAGCACCAGCAGCACAACCGCTGCAATCACGGCTGCCGCAATGCCAAAGCGCACGGCGGCGGGGCGCTTTTCTTTTCCGCCCAGATGTGTCAGCGCGAATAGTGCTGTGCGGATGCGCAGAAAAAAGTGTTTAAATGGAAACACAATCACGCCGTCCAGCGCGTCGAGCGCCAGCAGATGGCCGCTCTCGCCGCAAAGCAGGGCATCCGCTCGGCAAAGCGCCCAGTAAATCGCGTAGGCGTGCAGAATGAAAATCGCAAGCCTATCCGCAACGGCGGGTTCAGCAGGGGAGGTACCCGCGCCGCGGCGCGCGTCATAGGGAACATACTGCACCTCGCGCCAGACCAGGCTGCCGACGATCACAAGCATACAGCTAAGCCACACCCAGCTCTCCCAGCTGCGCCGCCGCGCGCGGAAGAGCACCTCTGCCATGGCTACAAAGCCCGCGCAGAACACGCAAAGCCAGACTGCGTGTAACGTTGGGGAAAAGATCATCTGAATATAGCAAAATGCAAGCAGATACATCACAACCGCACAAATTTTTTCGGGAAAGCTTGCCGCAAACGGCCTGTTTTCCGGCAAAATGGGTACAGCAAGCTCAGGGGTACGGAGTTCCGCATCCCATCTCGGTTCTTCCATATAAAATTCTCCTTTCCAGTTTGGTTATGCTTCGTTATTTGGCACAGCGTCATCCACAAATTCCAGGATATCGCCCGGCTGGCACTGCAGCTCGTGGCACAGCGCCATCAGCGTGGAAAAGCGAATCGCCTTTGCCTTGTTGTTTTTCAGAATGGACAAATTTGCGGGCGTAATGCCCACGCGCTCGGCAAGCTCGCCGGCGGAAATTTTCCGCTTTGCCATCATCACGTCCAGATTGACCAGAATCTCCATCGCGCGCCCTCCTAGATCGTCAGATCGAGGTCGTCTTTCATGGCGATTGCCTGCTGAAAAACGTTTTTGACAATGCGCACAATCAGCGCCATAAACAGTGCCGCAATGCCAACCAGCCCGAATGGCAGATAGTACGCCGCGCTGACCAGACACACCACGCCCGCGCCCACGCAGCACCAGCTGACCACGCGCAGAATACGTACGTTTTCCGGCGTAAAGACCTGCGCCAGCTGAATATTGCGCAGAAGCGCCCAAAGCCGTGCCAGCAGAATCCACCCGAACACGCTGCAAAGATACAGCGTCACACACATAAGGACTGCGCTGCTGCCGGGCATCTGCCGCAGACCGGTAAACCAGCGTGCCGCCCACCAGCACCCGACATCCAGCGCCAGCAGCACCAGCGCGAACAAAATCACGCACGCCTGTGACAGCCGCACGCTGTTGTCTCTGCTCCAGTTCATCACCATCGCCTCCCGATTGTTTCTGCACATAGAGTAGCACAGAAATTATTGATTGTCAATTTAATTTTATTGTTTTTCAATAAATTATTTTCGTTTAACAATTTGAAAGCTGCGCAGTACACAAAAGTCCCGGCTTCCAGATGGAGGCCGGGACACAGGTTTTGTGGTGTTTTTCAATCGTCTGAGGGAAGATAGCGCCAGAAAGGGCTGCCGTCAATGATCTCGTCCTCTGAAACTTCATAGGGCTGAACCCATTGCGTACCATCCGGAAAAAAATAACAGAGGCCTTGATGATACATTGTTCGATGATATTCTGTCAGCGTATTAACATATCTAATTACATCTGCTGGCACACCGAATTGCTCAAAAATCCACCTTTCAATGCTAACACCACAGCACATTGGAAGCAGTGTTTCATCAAACGGCGGTATACTGCCATCATCTACATAATCTGGGTGCACACTCTGATACCATGCAACAGCCCTATCATGACCGACTGCCTCTACTTCACTTTGCCAAGCCGTTGCCCAATATTCCACTTTATACTTCTCCCGCAGCCGCGTCATCTCCGGATTCGCCCAGCTGAGATGGTACTCGCAGTTGTTCGCAATGGTAACATTGGGTTCTACCGGCAGGCTTTCGTCCAGCACATCTATCGTGCCGTCCGGCTCATACAGCCGCAGGACACGGAATGTACCGTCCTGCATTTCCTCAGAAAACACGACAACGTTTTTCCCACACAAAAGACCGCACAGGTGATTTGGCGACCGATACAAAACCTCGGTCAGGCCGTCTGCGGGATTCATCCGTTTCAGGCATGCGCCGTCGCTTGTCAGGTAGTAAATCCGCTGCCTTGTATAATCATAGCCGCGCATGCTGCTGTATCTGTCTGATTCTCTCTGCATAAAATCATCTATCGGCAGCCGGACAAAACGCAGCCGATCAATGCTCCTCTGCTTATACAGATAGAGTTCTTCTGTTTCGATGGAATCGTCAACATACCATGCTTTGTTCAGCAAATCTGAGCCGCGATACAGCGAATAGCCGTTCCAGCTTCCCGAGAAATGCGGCTCATTACGAATTTCGGAAAAATACTTGTCATGCGTCATGGTTTCCGGCGTGATTGCACGGATAGCCAGGTAGGGATAGCCTGGCGCGCGTTTTCTTGTGGCAGGATCGTCCGGCGGGGCTGGCTTTTTTGCTTCGCTGTCTGTTGCCGCGCGCTCTGCCTCTGCCACAGCCGCAGACGTGTCCGGCTCATCTGCCGGGGCTTCTTCCTGCGCAGGCACACAGCCGGACAGGCACAGCAGAAGTGCAAGCGCAAACAGCGCTGATTTGTACCGCTTCATGGCAATTGCTCCTTTCCGCAGCGTGTGTATCTTTCCGCTTCCACCATAGCAGAAGTCTTTTCTCTTGTAAAGGTATGCAAATTCTTAAATCTACCTTCAGAATTTCCTATCCAGATGCACAATCCCGCCCTCGTTTCGCCGTCTTTCCTTTCCGTCCGCTGATAGGACGTGCATCGGGGAAGAATCTTTACAAAAACGTGCTTGTTGCGGTGCGCGCGGTGTGCTATGATGGGTTTTAAGAGGTGAAGCAAATGACATATGAACAGATCCGGCAGGACCCGGCAATCAAAACGTATATTTCTCAGGCCGACGCCTCGCTCAGCGCGCTCGGCTTTACCGAGCACAGCTTTGCGCACGTCACAGCCGTGGCCGAGAAAGCTGGCTATATTCTGACCACGCTCGGTTATCCCGAGCGGCTGGTGGAGCTGACAAAAATCGCAGGCTATCTGCACGATATCGGAAATCTGGTCAACCGCGTGGATCACAGCCAGTCGGGCGCGGTCATGGCGTTCCGCATCCTTGACAACATGGGCTTTGACCCGGAGGAAATCGCCCTGATCACCACCGCCATCGGCAACCATGATGAGGGCACAGGCGTGCCGGTCAATCCCATGGCCGCGGCGCTGATTCTGGCCGACAAGTCGGACGTGCGCCGCAGCCGCGTGCGCAACACCGATATCAGCAAATTTGACATTCATGACCGCGTGAACTACTCCGTCACCAAGGCAGAGCTGAAGATCAACGAGGCGCACACACTCATCAAGCTCAAGCTCACCGTTGACACACACATGGGCTCGGTCATGGACTATTTTGAGATTTTCATGGCGCGCATGATTCTCTGCCGCAAGGCCGCCGAGCGGCTTGGGCTTCAGTTCCGGCTGATGATCAACGAGCAGCAGCTCATCTGAGTGCATTCAAATGCCGCCAGCTCACGTCCACCCAGGGTGTATCTGAAAACACCCTAACCTTTGGTTAATAGGCACTGCATTTCGTCCACCGTATACTAATAGTATACGGTGGACGTTTTTGCATCAGCTGACGTTTCCGTAAACCAAACAGATATTTGGAGGACGAACTATGAAAAAGAAGCTGCTCCTGCCGCTGCTGCTTGTGCTGGCGCTGTGCCTGACGCTGACCGGCTGCGGCGAAACGGAAGTGCCGCTCAACGTGACGCTTGTCAACCGCAGCGGCCATGATATCTCCGAAGTGCACATCACCCCAACAACCGACAGCGACTGGGGCGTGGACTACGCCGACGGGATGCTGGCCGACGGCGATATTGCGCAGGCAAACCTGGGCACATTTAAGGAGTCCGAAGTTCCCGACGCATTCAATATTCTGGTCTACAACGACGAGAACTATATTCTGTATGACACCGGCGTGGATGAGCTGGAATTCACCCTGCATGACGGCGACTATCTGGTGTTTCTGCCGCCAGATGGGGAAGCGGCCTTTGACATCGTCAGCGACTACGACCCATCGCTGTATGACGATATGACGCCTTCCGCCGGGGATACCGGTGATGCAGAATTGCTTGACGAATACCCCGATCTCACCGGCTACACCGGCTGCTGGAAATACGACGCCGAACCGTTTTATATGGTCATCAACGACTCGTATGAGTGGATCGCAATCAATCTCTATGGCCAGCAGGTCGGCCCGGGCTCGGTTGTGGCCGAGGAGAGCTGCATCTCGCTTTACATGGAGGACGGTTCGCCCCTGACCACGCTCAGCCAGACGGCCTATGGCGGGCTGAGCGACGAGGCGGGCAATTCGCTCTCCGCCTGGGACTATATCATGCTTCTGCCGACACCCGACGATGAGCTGAATCAGACGGCAAGCTTTCCCGGCGGCTTTACCAACGTCACCATCGACTATCCCATCCAGATGGAGGCGCACGAACAGTCGAGTGTCAGCAATGCGCTGAGCTTCAACGCCATCATGGAGGATGGCACAGACGACTACTATTCCAACATCATGATCGCATTCCAGCCTATCTCAGGCTTTGACCCGTATATGGAAAAGGGCGCATCAACCGCCAAGCCGTATATGATGAAAATGCTGGAGGACTTCATGAACAGCATGTACGGCAGCTATCTCATCAAGTCCTTTGGCTCAGACTTTAAAGACGGCGGCGATTACTACAGTCTGACCGGCTATATGTGGCTGGACGGCGCTGTGTTTCAGAATGGTCCGTCACAGCCTGTGCGCGGCTGCATGGAGGTCCGCTATTACGGCCCGACCGGCTATGCGCTTGTCGCCACAACGATTGCGCTGGAAAGCCGCGTCCGCAATTACTTTAAGATCTGCAACAAGATGCTTGAGACCTGCTCCTACACCGCCGGCTGGAGCACCTCGCCAAAAAGCGTCCCCGCCCAGCCCGCCTACTCCGACTCCGGCGACTATGGTACGCCGTACTACTGGTATGACGAGGACGGCGACATCTGGTACTGGAACGGCTATGAAAACGAGTTCATCGGCTATGGCGCGGACGGCTATATTGACGACGACACCGGCGAGTATATGGAGTCAAACGACGCAGGCTGGGACTATTAGGACGACTATTACGAGGAATATGACCCGTGGTCGGATCCCGGCGACGGCTGGGGCGACTACGATTACGGTTACGACGGCTGGGGCGACTATTTCGGCTGAGCCGTGCTGATGCACACAGCTGCGAAGCGCTGCGTATTTCCCCGGCGGAGCTCTGTTTTTCTGTGAAAAGCTTCTTTTCTTTCTGTAATTGTTGTGCTACAATACAGCTGTCTGCGGGGGCGCACCGGATTCCGCGCCTTTTGGCAAAATTTCGAACGTAAAGGAGCAATAACATGAAAAACCTTGAGAAACTCAAAACGCTCTTAAAAGACGGCACGGTCGATGCGCTGTTTCTGACCAGCGCGGTCAACCGCTTCTATGCCGCAGAATACAGCATCGCCGAGGGCGCAGCGCTCATCTGCCGCGACGCTTCCTATTATTTTACCGACAGCCGCTACATTGAGGCCGCACAGAATAACATTCCCAACTTCACTGTCCTGATGACCGACGCCGCGCATCCCTATTCAGATCGCCTGAACGACGCAATCGCGGAAAACGGCGTGAAAACCCTCGGCTTTGAGGAGGACTATCTGACCTATAGCGAGTTCATGCGCTACCAGTTAAGCCTGCACGCCGAACTCAAGCCGTTCCAGAAGTCCATCTCCTCGTTCCGCGCTGTCAAAGATCCGTGGGAGCTTGACCGGATGCGCAAGGCGCAGCAGATCACCGATCTCACGTTCCAGGATATGTGCAAGCTGATTCAGCCCGGCAAGACAGAAAAAGAACTGGCCGCTGAGCTGGTCTACAGTCTGTCGCGCCACGGCGCAGACGGCCTTGCCTTTGAGCCCATCGTCGTCACCGGCGCAAAAACCAGTATGCCGCACGGCGTACCCGGCGACAACGTTGTCCGCGAGGGCGATTTCGTCACGATGGACTTTGGCGCAGCCTACCAGGGCTACTGCTCCGACATGACACGCACCGTGGCCGTTGGCTCTGTCAGCGAGGAGATGGATAAGGTCTATCACGTCGTTTTGCAGGCGCAGGCCGCAGGTCTTGCCATCACAAAGGCAGGCGTTGCCGGACGCGACATGGACGGCGCGGCGCGCAAGGTCATCACCGACGCGGGCTATGGCTCCTATTTCGGCCACAGCTATGGCCACAGCCTTGGCATTGAGATTCACGAAGCTCCCAATGCCAATCCCTCCAACGACAAGCCCATGCCCGCAGGCGCTGTCTGCTCGGCAGAGCCCGGTATTTATCTGCCCGGCCGCTTTGGCGTGCGCATTGAGGACTCGGTCATCATCACCGAGGACGGCTATGAAAATCTGGCGCACAGCCCCAAGGAGCTTATTATCCTGTAATTGCATATCAAAAGGGACGAGCACCGCTCGTCCCTGAGCTTGTCAAAAAAGTATTTTTGACAAGCTCTCAAACGCGATCCGCTTCGCTGGGTTCTCGTCGCAACAAACTGCGCATTCCTCGCCCCGCCGCAAACGGCAGGTCTCGTTCGCTCCGTTGTTGCTCCTCTCCGAATGTGAACCACTTCGCTGGGTTCACATTCGGTTATAATTCGTTCTAGTAGGCGCACAAATTCCACACTTGCAGCACGTAGTGTGTTTTACCCGACGTACACGCCGCCGGGTAAAACGGATTCACACTTTATTCCGCCGTGCGCGGCGGAACTCTACGAGGTTTTTCGACAGACTGAAAAGAGCTTCCGGATTTCTCCGGAAGCTCTTTCGTCCATTTTACAGTTTTTCCAGCAGCTTTGCCTTTTTCAGCGCCGGATAGATCGCGCTGTACAAAACCGCCGCGGCTACCATGCCGAACGCCGCGTTGATCAGTGACGGAATCAGCTTGCCGATCATAATCGCGCCCATCGCCTCGATCGGGTTTCCATCCACCCAATACTTGAACACAAACGTTTTCAGCATATACAGCACAACATAGCTCAGCGCGCCGATCACGCAGCCGGCAATCATCCGGCCATGGTTGTTCTTCTGCGGCGTCTGCGCAATCTTGGCACAGATGAATGCCATCAGAAACTTTGAAATAAATGTGATAAGCGTGTTGATGATGTCGTAGCCGCCAAACGCCGCGTCATAGATTGCCGAGCCAAGACCGGCAGCCAAACCGCCGCTCACCGGGCCGAACAGAAGTCCCGACAGCAGGCACATCGCGTTTGCAAAGTGCACCTTTGAGCCTAAAAACGGGAATCGGAAGAACGTGACCACGCACACAATCGCGGCCATGACTGCAATAAAGCAGATTTTAAAAACGGAAATATTCTTTTTCTCCTGCATGATATAGCTCTCCTTGCTTTCTCTTTCAAGATGTGCTAGTATCATAGCATATTCTGGCATTTTTAAAATTGCCAAAATAAATTTATCTGACAAGGCCAGATTACAGTGCTTCGAACGTATGAACTCTCCCACACCTCCAAAACGCCGCTCTATGAGCAGCTCTATGAGGCCATCCGGCAGGATATCCTGTCCGGGACGCTTTGCGGCGGAGAAAAGCTTCCCTCCAAGCGCGCGCTTGCCGAGCATCTGAGCATCAGCAAGATCACCGTGGAAACCGCCTACGCGCAGCTTCTGGCCGAGGGCTATATCACCTCGCGCCAGCGCGCGGGGTATTTTGTGGAAAAGCTCTCGCCGCTTGATACCGCGCCGTCCACGCCCGCCGTTCCGCTTCCACCCGTGGCTGCCGCGCAGCCGGTACCGAGCGCACCGTCTGCCCCGGCGGGGCTGTTCCCCTTTTCCGTATGGGCGCGGCTGATACGCGGCGTGCTGCTTGATCAGCCGCAGGAGCTTTTGTGCCCTGTGCCCAACATGGGGCTTCCCGCGCTGCGCTGCGCCATTGCCGATGATCTGCTGCGCCGCCGCGGTCTGCACGCCGCCCCCGGCCAGATTGTCATTGGCGCAGGTACGGAGTATTTCTATGACCTGCTCATTCAGTTTCTTGGCCGTTCGCGGCGCTACGCGCTGGAAAATCCCGGTCACCGCAAGCTTGCGCAGGTCTGCCGCAACTGCGGCGCGGAAATCGTCCCGATCCCGATGGATCAAGACGGCGTGATTCCCGATGCGCTCGCCGAGTCCCGCGCGGACGTGCTGCATCTGTCTCCGTCGCACCACTATCCAACCGGCGTCGTCATGCCCATCTCCCGCCGCCAGCAGCTGATGCAGTGGCTTGCCGCATCGCCCGACCGTTATCTCATCGAGGACGACTATGACTCGGAGTTCCGCTTTTCCGGTCTGCCCATCCCGCCGATGCAGAGCATGGATCGCACCGGGCGCGTCATTTACCTCAACACGTTTTCCAAAACGCTTACGCCCGCGCTGCGCATCAGCTATATGATTCTGCCCGCGCCGCTTCTGCCGCGCTGGACACGCGTAATGGGCTTTTATTCCTGCTCCGTACCAAGCTTTGAGCAGATGACGCTGACGCGCTTTGTCGCAGAGGGCTATTTTGAAAAGCACCTCAGCCGCACAAAAAAATATTACCGCGCTGTCCGCGCGCGTCTGCTGCAAATGCTCTCGCAGCCGCCGTGCAGCGAGTATCTCACGGTGCTCGACGCCGGTGCGGGGCTGCATATGCTGCTGGAGGTGCGCACCGCGCTGTCCCAGCAGCAGCTGCGTCAGCTTTTGTCCCGCGCGGGGCTGCACGCGCCGCTGCTCTCCGATTTTTATATCAGCACGCCCGCGCCGGCCGCCGCGCGCCGCATCGTCCTGCACTACGCAGACCTTTCGCCCGAGGCGCTTGCACCGTCGCTGCGTCGGCTGTGCGCACTTCTCGCCGAGATGGGATAAGGG
>CAKTUT010000054.1 GCA_934621665.1 uncultured Oscillospiraceae bacterium
AGTTCATACCGCCCCGGATGCGCTCCGGGGCGGTCGTTACATCTGACCGTTTTTAGGGAGGTATCGCCATGACACATGACGAGCTTCTTGCGCGCCGCCTGGCCGCGCATCACCTGAGCGTTTCTGCATCAGCGGTACAGGCCGCGCGCGACCTGTGCGGTGTACAGGCGCAGTTTCTTTCAAACGCGCTGCATGCGCTGCGCATCCGCAGTGCGGATTTTACATCTGAGCAGGCACGCGCACTTCTGGTAAAAAACTGGACGCTGCGCGGCACGGTGCACATATTTTCGCCGGACGATCTGCCGCTGCTTCTCCCCTGCGGCGAGCATTATCGCAGCAACGTCTGGGATGCGCCGAGCTTCTGGAATCAGCGCCCGGACTGGGCGCTCTCTCCCGCACGGCAGGCAGAGCTGACCGCTGTGATTATGGACGCGCTGGACGCTGCACCGCAGACGCGTGATGCGCTGAAAGCGCGCTGCCGCGCCTGCGGCATGACACCAGATGAGGAAGGCAGTATGTTCCACCCGTGGGGCGGCGGGCTGCGTGAGCTTTGCGAACGCGGCTTTGCCAATTACGTCGTCTGCGAGGAAAAGACGCTGACGTCCTGTCCGCCGTTTACACCGCTTTCGCGCGAGGCTGCCGCTCTGGCGCTTGCGCGCCGCTATTTTACGCACTACGCTCCCGCCACAGTTCACGACGCAATGTACTTTTTCCACGCTCCGGCGCGGGAGGTCACGCGCTGCCTTTCACAGCTTCCGGTCACATCGTTTACACTGGACGGCAGAACGTATTTTTCGCTTGACGGCGCGCCATCCAACGTGCCGGATATCCCGGACTGTGTTTTTCTTGCTGGCTTTGACCCGTTCGTGCTCGGCTATGAGAAAAAGGAAAGCCTGATTCTCTCGCCTGCGCATCTGCGGCGTGTTTTCTCGCTGGCGGGAATCATCTCGCCCAGCATTCTGCTGCACGGACAACTCCGCGCCGTGTGGACGCGAAAAGGGCGCAGCCTTTCGGTTACGCCCTTTGAGCCGCTATCCGATTGTGATAAACGCCAAATCTGCCGCGCGGCAGAATCGCTCTGGCCGGACTGCGGCGTGCGCTTTTGTGATTAGACCGCCTCAGTCCTTTTCGCGGCCGACCAGCTTGAGCACTGCCATCAGCGCGCCGAACAGCACGCCGCCGATCGCCCAGATCACCCAGCTGTATTGCGGTTGACCGTTGCCGTTCGGTCCGAATGTGTAGTAGAGGAAAACTGCCGTCACCACCAGCCAATAGCACGCCGCTATTGCGCCGCGCGTGCGGCTTTTGGCCTTGCGTGCACGGGTATAGTCGCCGTCCTCCAAAAGCTGCTGCATCGCACCATTGATCGTCCCGGCATAGACGAACACCGCCGTGCCAAATCCCGCCATCACCAACAGCAGGCAGACCGCCACGATATAGCCAAAATCCGTCAACCGCCAGTTGCATTCGCCATTTTTTGCGGCAATTGGCGGACTTTTTCACCCATTTTTAGCTTATCATACCGTGCTGCGCTTCGCAAGCAGCTTTTCTTTTCGCCATACTTGTCTGCGGCGGCGCGGATGTGGTATGATATAAAAAATACGCTGCGCCGCACTGCGCGGCTACAAAGGATGAAGCACCATGAAAAACGGTTTTCTCAGAGTCTGCGCCGTCTCTCCCGCCCTGCGGGTGGCCGACTGCGCCTATAACGCACAGATGACCATCGAGGCCATGCACCGTGCCGTGCAGAACGGCGTACAGCTGGCTGTGTTCCCGGAACTGGGACTTACGGGCTATACATGCAGCGATCTGTTTTTGCAGCAGCCGCTTCAGCGCGCGGCCGAACGTGCGCTGACGGGTATTCTGGCGGCAAGCCGCACACTGCCGCTCGTCGCGCTGGTGGGACTTCCAGTGGCCGTTGACGGAAAGCTCTATAACTGCGCGGCAGTCATTTGCCGCGGTGCGCTTCTGGGACTTGTGCCAAAGACGCATATTCCAAACTACGGCGAGTTCTATGAGCGCCGCCACTTCTGCCCCGCGCCGGATCGTGTGCGCACCATCCGCTTTGCCGGGCAGGACGTGCCATTCGGCACGAGGCTTCTGTTTTGCTGCGCGTCCATGCCGGAGCTTGTGCTGGCGGCGGAAATTTGCGAAGATCTCTGGTCACCGCTTCCGCCAAGCACCATGCACGCGCTGGCCGGTGCAACGCTTATCGCAAACCTCTCGGCCAGCGATGAGACCGTCGGCAAGGCCGGCTATCGCCGTCAGCTTGTCTCGCAGCAGTCGGCGCGACTTCTGTGCGCCTATGTCTACGCCGACGCCGGTCATGGCGAGTCAACAACCGATATGGTTTTTGCCGCGCACAATCTGATTTGCGAAAACGGTACGCTTCTGGCTGAGGCCAAGCCGTTTGAAAACGGCCTGGCCTGTACCGAGCTTGACCTTGGCCGGATGCGCGCCGAGCGCTGCCGCAGCACCACGTTTCAGCCGATTGACGCGGCGAATGCGGGCTATCAAGCCGTAGAATTTGACCTCCCGCCTGTTGATATCGTGCTCACGCGCCCCGTTTCGCCCACGCCGTTTGTCCCGGCAGACGATACTGCGCGTGCTGAGCGCTGCGAGCTGATTCTGGCAATTCAGGCTGACGGCCTTGCAAAGCGTCTCGAGCACGCGCACGCGAAAACTGCCGTGATCGGTATCTCCGGCGGTCTTGACAGCTGCCTTGCACTGCTGGTAGCCGTGCGCGCCATGAAGCGTCTGTCCCGGCCGATGACCGACATCATTGCCGTAACCATGCCGTGCTTTGGCACGACGAAGCGCACACGCTCCAACGCGGAAATTCTCTGCGCCGAACTTGGCGTAAGCTTTCAGGAAATTCAGATTGCAAACACCGTCCGCAGCCACTTTGCCGACATCGGCCAGCGCGAGGATGTGCTGGATGTGACATATGAAAACGGGCAGGCGCGCGTGCGCACGCTGGAGCTGATGGATCTTGCCAACCGCACGGGCGGCCTTGTCATCGGCACAGGCGATCTGAGTGAGCTTGCACTGGGCTGGGCAACGTATAACGGCGACCATATGAGCATGTACGGCGTGAACGCCGCCGTCCCAAAGACGCTGGTGCGCCACATTGTGCGCTATGAGGCCGACAACGCCGAAAGCGCAGCGCTCCGCACCGTTCTTCTGGACATTCTCGACACGCCGGTCAGCCCGGAGCTTTTGCCCGCCAAGGAAAACGGTGAAATCGCCCAGAAGACCGAGTCGTTGGTCGGACCATATGAGCTGCACGACTTTTATCTATACTATGTCCTGCGCTTTGGCTTCTCTCCCGCAAAAATCTACAAGCTGGCCAAGGCTGCCATGGGAGAGCGCTATCCCGACGAGGTGCTTCTGCACTGGCTCAAGAACTTCTACCGCCGCTTTTTCCAGCAGCAGTTCAAGCGCAGCTGTCTACCCGACGGTCCCAAGGTCGGCTCGGTGACGCTTTCGCCGCGCGGCGACTGGCGGATGCCAAGCGACGCGTGCGCCGCAGTCTGGCAGCAGGAGCTGGACTCGCTTTCATAACAAAACCAACAGGAGGACGCGCTATGAAAATTCTTCTGCTCAGCTGCAGCACCGGCGAGGGGCACAACCACTGCGCGCTGGCCGTCAAGCAGGCGCTGGAGGCGCAGGGGCACACCGCCGAATTTCTCGATCTTCTCAACATGTTCGGCGATCCCGGCCCGCTCAGCTTTGATAAGGTGCTCAACCATATCTCCTCCAGAGCGCCCGACGTGTTCGGCATGATGTACCATGCCGGTCAGATGTACAGCGCCACCGGCGTCACCTCACCCATCTACCTTGCAAACATCCGCCACGCGGCACAGCTGCATGCGTTTATTCTGGAAAACTGCTATGACGCAGTTGTCTGCTCGCACCTGTTCCCAATGGAAACGCTGACATATCTGCGGCGGCACGATCATTTTACCGTGCGCTGCTATGGCATTCTGTCGGATTACACCTGTATTCCGTTTCTGCCGGAGACAGACCTGGACGGCTATTTTCTGCCGCATGAGGAGGTTCGCCTTGCCTGCATCCGCGCCGGCATGGCGGCAGAGCGCCTGCATGTGACCGGCATGCCGGTCGCCGCGCAGTTCTGCACGTCCATGACAAAGCCCGATGCGCGCGACGTGCTGTCACTCCCGCAGGGCAAGAAAATTTACCTGATTATGACCGGCGGCATCGGCTGTGGTGATGCGGTAACGCTCTGCAACGCCATCCGGCGCGTGCCGGATGAAAATTCGCTGCTTTGCGTTCTGCCGGGACACAACGAGCAGCTGCGCGAAGCGCTGGAACGCAGCTATCACGGCAGCGGCGTGATGGCCGTGCCGTTTACCGATCAGGTTGCATCGTATATGCACGCGGCAGATGTACTGCTTTCCAAGGCTGGCGGCATCTCCAGCTCCGAAGCCGCTGTACTCGGCGTGCCGCTGGTGCACACAATGGCCATTCCTGGCGTGGAGACACTGAACGCAGAGTTCTTTGCCGCGCATGGAATGTCGTACTTTGCGAAAAACACCGACGAGGCCGCGCACTTTGCCGACCGGCTGATCTATGACGAAGCTGCCAGCGCGCGGATGCTGGCCGCGCAGCGGCAGAACCTGCCGCGTGACGGCGCGCAGCAGATTGTGGCGCACATTGCAGCAGGATAAAAATTACCGCCGGACACGCGTCCGGCGGTTTTCTTACAGGTTGCTCTGTCTCCAAGTGCTTCCGGCGCGCAGCGCGTTTGCCAGATTTGTGATACAAAGCAGCGTCACAATCAAAAACGCGCCTGGAATCACAATCACCCACCAGCTGCCGGTCAAAAGCGCACCCTCGGCCAGTGAAAGCATACTGCCCCACGAGACAACCTCCAGCGGCAGGCCGAGCCCCATAAAGCTGAGCGTAGACTCGGCAAGGATGGCACTGCGGATGTTCATGACCACCATGAACAGAATCGACGATGCAAAATTTGGCGCAAGGTGACGGCCAAGAACGTGGAAAAAGCTGCCGCCCATCGCCTTTGCCGCCAGCACATATTCGCTGCTGCGCAGCTGCTGCACCTCGGTGCGCACCACCTTTGCGATACTTGTCCAGCTGGTCAGCGCAATGACGAGCGAAATACTCAGCACATTTGCCTTTCCCAGAATCGCCTGAAGCAGCACCGTCAGAAGCAGCGACGGCACGCTGAGGAAAATTTCCGTTGCGCGCATCATCGCGGCGTCCAGCCAGCGCGGCGCGCAGCCGCTCACGCTTCCCAATACCACGCCAAGGAGCGTGGACAGCACCGTGGAAAACAGGCCGATGAACAGCGAAATGCGTCCGCCGTACCAGATCATGGAGAACACATCGCGCCCCATTGCGTCCGTGCCGAACCAGAATTCCGCGCCCGGCGCGGCGCTGCAATGCTGCAGGTCCATATACGATGGGTTTTTCGGGATAAACAGCCCGCACAGCGCGCATCCGAGCACAATCACTGCCAGCACCGCCGCCGACACCGGCGGCACTTTATGATACCACGGTATTTTTGGTGCGGGCTTGGGCGGTGCGGCAGGCCGAATGCCGACAAGGGTAAAGTCTTCTGTCATTGCGCCGCCTCCGTTTCCATGCTGTCGCGCGCACCGCGCAGGCGCGGGTCAATGCGCTCGTTGATCACCTGTGCCAACATACTGCACACGATTACCACCGTGCCGGTCAGCATACAAAGCACCATCAGCAGATTATAGTCCTGATAGCGCGCGCTCTCATAGCTGAGCGTGCCAAGTCCCGGATAGGAGAACACGCTCTCGACAATATACGTTCCGCCCAGAATATGCGGAACGGAGATGGCCATCAGGCTGAAATACGAAGGCATTACACCGCGCAGACAGTGCCGCAGCAGCACGCACCGGCGCGAAAGTCCCTTGCTGCGCGCAAGCAGGACATAGTCCGCGCGCACTTCCTCCAAAATGCGGTTGCGGATGAGATAGGCATAGTACCACAGGTGTCCCATCACCACAACCGCCATCGGCAAAAGCAGATGCAGCGCCCGGTCGCCGACGTCATTCTGCCTGCCGATGGTATACGCGCCCGAGCTTGGCAGCACACGCAGCTGCACCGCAAAAATCAGGATCAGCAGCAGCGACAGCCAGAACTCCGGGATGCAGCTGGTCACCGTTCCGGCCTTGCACAAAAAGCGGTCAAGCGCACGATCCTCGTGCCACGCGCAAAGCGCGCCAATCGCCAGCGAACCGACAAAAATCAGCACAAAGCCGATGCCTCCCAAAATCAGCGTATACGGCAGCCGCACGCGGATGACCTCCCACACGTCGGTTTTATACTTGTAGGAAATGCCGAAATCGCCGCGCAGCGCGTTTTGCAGCCACTTGCCATACTGTGCCAGAATCGGCTCATTGAGTCCAAGACGTTCCTCGGCGCGCACCCGCTCGGCGGTGGTCATTTTTTCCACACGCTCGCCGTAATACGACACCAACGGGTCGCCCGGCGCAAGCCGCGCCACTACAAATACAATCAGCGACAGCAGGAAAAGGCTTAGCAGCAAGCTGAGAAGCTTCGCTCCATAGTAGGCGGCGGGATTTCTCTGTTTCAACGCTTCTCCCCTCCCTCAAGGACAAAATGCCCCGGCGCGCGCTCCGCCATTGTACTGCCGCACAGAAATACACTTTCATCAAATGCCTGTAGCTTCCGTGCGCGTTCGCGAACCGGGTCAGGCAGCGGTATGGCCGACAGCAGTGCCTGCGTATACGGATGCAGCGGATTTTGGAACAGCTCCTGCGCCGGGGCAATTTCCACCAGACGGCCGTGATACAAAACGCCTACATGGTCGCACAAATACTCCACCATGGCAAGGTCGTGGGCGATAAACAAAAATGTAAAGCCATGCTCCTCCTGCAAATGGCGAAACAGGTTGATAATCTGCGCCTGTATCGACACGTCCAGCGACGCCACCGGCTCATCCGCCACAAGCAGCGACGGCTCCATGCAGAGCGCACGTGCAATGGCAGCGCGTTGACGCTGTCCGCCGGAGAGCTCGCCCGGATACTGGTCAAGATAGACCGCGTCAAGTCCAACGTACTTCATCTGAAATGCCGCCTCGTCGCGGTAGCTGCCGCGCGGCGGCGTGATATGGTGAATGCGCATGGGCTCGGTGATGATGTCGCACAGCTTCATGCGCGGGTTCAGGCTGGATGACGAGTCCTGAAAAATCATTTGCCGCGAGGTCTCAAGCAGCTTCTTGTTCGTACGGAACTGCTTTTTGTCGCATATATTGATACCCTGATAGAGAATCTCTCCCGCCTGCGGACGGCAGAGGTTCATGATGCAGCGCGCCGCGGTGGATTTCCCGCTGCCGGACTCGCCCACCAGTCCGAAAATCTCGCCGCGCCGAATCTGGAACGACAGATCGTCCAGCGCGCACACCGACGCGCCGCGTCCCAGTGGAAACCGATGCGTCAGATGCGAGACCGAAAGCAGAATTTCACTGTCCATTTTGTTTTCCTCCAACGGGCGGCGCGATTTTCGGCGCGCGCGGGTCAAGCAGCCACGTGGCGGCATAGTGCGTGGGCGTAATCTGAAACATAGGCGGCGCTTTTTCATAGTCGATTGCCAGCGCGTATTCATTCCGGCAGGCAAATGCATCGCCCTTTGGCGGGTCAATCAGCGTTGGCGGCATTCCAGGGATGGTATACAGCGCCTCCCCCTTTTTACGCAGCGCCGGAAGTGCGCGCAACAGTCCCCAGGTATACGGATGGCGCGGGTCATCGTAAATTTCCTCCGCCGTCCCGATTTCCACAATCCGTCCGGCATACATCACTGCCACGCGGTCGGCTGCGCGCGCCACAACGCCAAGATCGTGCGACACTAGCACCGTAGCTGTACCGAGTTTCTGCTGGATTTCGCGCAGCAGATCAAGAATCTGCGCCTGCACCGTCACGTCAAGCGACGTGGTCGGCTCGTCGGCAAAGAGAATCTCCGGATTGCCTGCCAGCGCAATGGCCATCACCACACGCTGACGCATTCCGCCGGAAAGTGCCGACGGATACAGCCGCGCGCGCTCGGCCGGGCGCTCAATGCCCACCAGCTCCAAAAGCGCTATGACGCGCATGTTCAGCGCGTCGCGCCGGATGCGCCGGTTGTGCACGCGCACTGCCTCGGCAATCTGCGCGCCGATTGTCATGGTCGGGTCAAGCGCCGTCATCGGGTCTTGGAATACCATGGAAAACGCACTTCCGCGCAGACGCTGCATCTCGCGCTCACGATAATTGCAGATATCCACGCCGTCCAGCCGGATGGCATCGGCGCAGACTGAAGCCGTTTTGGGCAGCAGCTTTAAAATTGCCTTGCACAAAACGCTTTTTCCGCAGCCGGACTCGCCGACAATAGCCAGCACCTCGCCCGCTGCCAGCGCAAAACTCACGCCGCGCACCGCCTCCACGCGTCCGCGCGGCGTATCAAAGCAAACCGACAGATTTTCAATTTCCAGTCTTTGCGCCATATCTTCCCTCACATACGCATACGCAGGCAAGGAGGTGCTCCTTGCCTGCCGCGCTATTTCTTATCTTGATAAATTCGTTTATTCCGCAATTGTCCACTCGCAGACGTTCCAGAAAATGCCCACGCCGTGGTGACCCAGAATTTTCTCGGTGTCAATGCCATGCAGTCTGCCGGACGCAACGTAGTTCGCGTCGATGTAGCAGATAAAGGCATATGCCGGATCATCGGCCAGCGCTGTCTGGAACTTATCATAGTATTCTTTGCGAACCGCCGGGTCGGACGACTCGCGTGCCCGGGTCAGATACTCGTCAACCAGTGCATCGGAATAGCCGGAATAATTCGCGCCCTTGTCCGTACCAAACACCTTATAGGTGTGGTCGTCCGCGTCAAAGGGGCTTCCCCAGCCGATCAGGCACGCCTGCTGTCCGCCCCAGTCCATCTTGGCCGGGATATCCACGGTGCAGTGAATGCCAACCTCACGCAGCTGCTGCGCGGCAGCCTGCGCAATGTCGATTCTGTCCTGCTCACCGGCCATAACGCTGATGACAAAGCCGATTTCTTCACCGTTTCTCGTATAATAGCCGCTGTCGCCCATCGTGCAGCCCGCATCTTCCAAAAGCTGCTTTGCCTTTTCCGGGTTATAGTCATAGTGCTCCACATCCGGGTTATTGTAGATGTTCCGCTGAAGCGGACCATAGGCCGTCATGCCCTGTCCCAAAAGCACCGCGTCCACGATGCTCTGCCGGTCGATGGCATAGCAGATAGCTGGGATCAGGTCACGGTTTTCTGTCCAGTAGTCGTTCCAGAAATTGAACAGAATGCCACGGTAATCGCTTGTTTTCATGTCGTAGCAGGTAAAGCCATCCTTATTCTGGAACAGCTGCGCGTTCTTCGGGTCAAGCAGCGCAAGATCCAGCTCGCCCGACTCCAGCTGCATGGCCTGCGCGTTGTCGTCCGGGACAATCTTAAAGATAATCCGGTCAATATTTGCTGCGCCCTTGTAATAATCATCGTTTTTCCGCAGCACAATTGCCTGTCCAACATCCCAGCTTTCCAATTTGTATGGGCCTGTGCCCACAGGCGCGCGGAAGAAATCGGACTCCTGCCAGTTTTCGCCCTCCAGCAGATGCTTTGGCAGCACCGCCATCGACATATAATCCAAAAATGCTGCATTCGGCGCGGAGAGTCGGAACACAACCGTCTTTTCATCCGGGCAGGTGATCTCCGCAACCTCTTCA
Organism: uncultured Oscillospiraceae bacterium; assembly: GCA_934621665.1. Taxonomy (GTDB): domain Bacteria; phylum Bacillota; class Clostridia; order Oscillospirales; family Oscillospiraceae; genus CAG-170. The sequence goes on from CAKTUT010000054.1 coordinate 9,753, forward strand.
AAGTTCGGCGCGTTTTCCGACTCGTTTTCTGGGTTCATAATCGCCTCAATCGTGAACTTCACGTCCTCCGAAATCAGCTTCTCCCCGTCGTGCCACGTAACACCGTCGCGCAGATGGAACGTATACGTATTCGTCGCATCGTCAATCTCCCACGACTCAGCCAGCGCCGGGATAACATTATTATCACCGTCGTGCGCCGTCAGGCCGTCAAACAGCAGCACACTCAGCTCACAGTGCTCGTCCATGGCAGGGTTGATGCGCGTATAGTCCGCCGAGCCATAGGTCAGCGTTGTCTCCGCTGTCTCTGCCGCAGGCTCAGTCTTGCCGGACGCGCAGGCGCACAGCGACAGCAGCGTGCAGATCGTCAAAATCAGTGCAATTGTCTTTTTCATTGGGGGCTTTGTTCTCCTTTTTCGTTCTGACGGTATTCTATCAGATTGTTTCCGCCATTTTAAGCTCCCCCGGGGGATGTTTTTTCGAAAAAAGCAAAGTTTTCGCCGAAAGATTCCGCTTGCCAAGCATGCGCGCAGCGTGTATAATCAAAAGTAGAGAAAATACGGCATTTTATGCGACCATCCGCCGGTTTTCACCCGGCGCAAATGCGCCTGCACACAATGGAGGATTTACATGGCTCTTTTGACCAAGCGCGTCATCATGACAACGTTCCAGCAGATGCTGGAGGAAAT
>CAKTUT010000055.1 GCA_934621665.1 uncultured Oscillospiraceae bacterium
CGTCGATATAGATGATGCCGCGCTGGGCGCGCTCGACATCAAAGTCTGCCGCCTGCAGGAGGCGAAGCAGAATGTTTTCCACATCCTCGCCCACATAACCGGCCTCGGTCAGCGTTGTGGCGTCGGCAATGGCAAACGGAACGTTCAGAATTTTCGCCAGCGTCTGCGCAAACAGCGTTTTACCCGAGCCGGTAGGGCCGATGAGGAGAATATTGCTCTTTTGCAGCTCCACATCGGCGTCCTGCTCAAAGAAAATACGCTTATAATGGTTATAGACCGCAACGGACAGCGCGATTTTTGCCTCGTCCTGACCGATAATGTAGCGATCCATATATGTTTTGATTTCCTGCGGCGTCGGAAGCGTATCCGGCCGCTCCAGCTGGGAGGTCTGACCCGTATGCATCTCATCGCGCAGGATACCCGCGCAAAGATCAACGCATTCGTTGCAGATATACACATTTGGGCCGGCAATAATCCGGTTTACCTGCTCCTGCCGTTTACCGCAGAAAGAGCAGCGGACACTGTCTCTTGCCATGTTGCCTCCCCTCCTTTCCGGGGTGAAGTTTAGCGGTTATAAATGACCTTGTCGATCAGGCCGTATTCCTTGGCCTCCTCGGCAGTCATGAAGTTGTCGCGCTCGCACGCGGCGGTAATCGTCTCAATGTCCTTGCCGGTGTTGTTGGCCAGAATCGTATTCAGGCGCTTTTTGATGATCTCCATGCGCTTGATGTGAATGGCCATATCCGTCACCTGCCCCTGCGTACCGGCAGAGGGCTGGTGAATCATGATCTCGGCGTTGGGCAGCGCAATGCGCTTGCCCTTTGTGCCGGACGACAGCAGGAACGCGCCCATGGACGCAGCCAGACCAACGCAGATGGTGGACACGTCGCACTTGATATACTGCATGGTGTCATAGATCGCCATGCCGTCGGTGACAGAGCCGCCTGGGCTGTTGATGTAGAACTGGATATCCTTGTCGGGATCCTGCGCTTCGAGATACAGCATCTGCGCCACAATCAGGCTGGCGGAGTTGTTGTCCACCTCGCCCGAGAGAAACACGATGCGGTCATTGAGAAGTCTTGAGAAAATGTCATAGGAGCGCTCGCCGCGGCTCGTCTGCTCCACAACATACGGGACTAAATTCATAATGCTGCTCCTTTCTTCGGATGAAACATTCTAACCATCCGGAAAGAAAATTATTCCTTGATCTCCTCCTGCGCGGACTCAGCAGCTTCCTCGCCCTCGGCCTTCTTGGTGGTCTTCTTGGCTGCTTTCTTTGCAGTTTTCTTTTCTTCCACTGCAACCGCGTTGTCAACAATCAGCTTGACCGCTTTCTTTGCAGCAAGGTCAGCCTTAACAGCAGCCGTATCGACGAGGCTCTTGACCTTGTCAAGCTCCATCTTATACTGGTCGGCCAGCTTCTGCAGCTCATCCTCAATTTCCTTTTCGGCGACTTCGATCTTCTCGTTGTCAACGATCTGGCTCAGGAGGATATTGGAGCGAACGGTGGTCTCAGCCATCGGACGCATCGACTCACGCAGCGCCTTGAGGTCGCCGCCGATTGCCTTTGCATAGTCGGCCAGTTTCATGCCCTGCATCTGAAGCTGCTGCGCAAACTGCTCCATGTGGCGGTCAACCTGCTCGTCGATCATGCAGGCAGGAATGTTGCAGGTCATGTTCTTGCCAGCCTGCTCCACAGCCGCGTTTTCAAACTCGCGGTCAGCGGCATCCTGACGGGTCTTGGTCAGCTTGGCCTTGATGTCCTTGCGCAGTGCAGCCAGCGTGTCAAACTCGGAAACGTCCTTTGCAAACTCATCGTCCAGCTCCGGCAGCATGGTCTGCTTGACCTCGTGCACCTTGCACTTGAACGTAGCTTCCTTACCGGCAAGCTCGGGGGTGTATTCCTGCGGGAACGTAACGACAACGTCCTTTTCCTCACCGGCAGACGTACCGACCAGCTGATCCTCAAAACCCGGGATAAACGCGCCCGAGCCGAGCTTCAGCGAGTAGTTTTCCGCCTTGCCGCCCTCAAACGGCTTGCCGTCAACAAAGCCCTCAAAGTCAAAGACAACAGTATCGCCGTCCTTGGCCGGACGCTCTACGGTCTCAATACGGGCGTTGCGCTCAGCCATGCGGTTGACCTCCGCATCAACCTCCGCCTTGGAGACGGAAACAGCGGTCTTGGGGACTTCGATGCCCTTATAATCGCCAAGGGTGACCTCGGGATAGAGTTCGGTGGTAACCGTCAAAACAACGTTGCCGTTCTCGTCGGTGTCCATATCGGCAACAGACGGCTGACCCACAGCCTTGAGCTGCTGGCCGGCAATTGCCTGCTCATAGATTTCGGGGAAGATTTCATTGACCGCATCCTCATAGAATACCGTCGCGCCGTACATGCTTTCCACAACCTTGCGGGGCGCTTTGCCCTTACGGAAGCCGGGGATCATGATATCCTTTCTGCACTTGGCATATGCCTTGTTCAGCGCGTTTTCAAACTCCGCCTTTTCGATCTCGACAACGACCTTTGCGCTGCCATTTTCTTTTTCTACGCTTTTGACGTTCATTGTGGTTTTCCTCCTATGTGGTGCGGCCGTTTCGCCGTAGTTCACCGATTTTGAATCCGTAATATTCTATCAGACTTTTTTCAAGATTTCCACATCTATTTTCTGTTTTTGCAGAAAGTTTTCGATTTCTTCATTTTTTCCGGCTTTCATGGCAGGATTTGCTGCGGTTTGAAGTTTACATAATCAGCAGACACCAGCCTGAAATCAACGCCATGGTCTCTGCCCTGAAACGCCAGCCGGATACTTTCGGCGTGCAGATGTCCGTAATAGCACGCCGTCACGCCGTAGCGCTGCAAAAGTTCCAGAATTTCCTGACAGAAATAGCCGGTATATTTCGGCGGATAGTGCAGAAAGCACAGCTTTTCGTGCTCCCCCGCCGCCTTAAGCGACGTTTCCAGCCGTCCAAGCTCGCGCCGGAACACCTTTTCGTCGTGCGTTCCCTGCTTGTCCTCCTCATAGAACCAGCCGCGCGTGCCGCACAGCGCCGTCTGGCCATAGAACCAGCAGTTGTTGTTCAGCACATACAGGTTTTCAAAGCGGTTCTCCTCACAGAAACGATAAAACTTTGCCGCTGTTGACCACCAGTAATCGTGGTTGCCTTTCAGAATTATCTTTCTGCCGGGAATCGCGGAAATAAACGCAAAATCCTCTCTTGCATGTTCCAGATCGAGCGCCCAGCTGAGGTCGCCTGCCAGAACGGTTGTGTCCTCCGGCCGGATAACCGAAAGCCCCTCGCGCAGCTTGTCCACATAGCCAACCCATCGCCCGCCGAATACATCCATAGGCTTGTTTGCGCCAAACGACAGGTGCAGATCACCGATTGCGTACAACGCCATTTACAAAAGCTCCGTCACGGCGCGCGCCATCTCGTCTTTCTGGACGCACTTTGTAAAGCGCACTGCTTTTCCAGCAAGCCCAGCCAGCGGCGTGGGCGCGGGACGACCGCTTACCGCAGACAACTGACCGATGATTTCTGTTCCGGTCTTTTGCTTGGTGCAGCCAAGCGCATGCAAGACACTTCCGCAGAATTTAAAGGGGCTGGCTGTGGATACGATCACGGACTTGTGTGCATCGCCCGTCGAAGCACGGTACTGCTCCAGAACGTTCCACGCGACCGCCGTGTGCGTATCGGGCAGATAGTGCTGCTGCTCATACGCTGCGCGGATCGTCTGCTCCGTCGCCTTATCGTCGCAGAAGCCCGCCGCAAAGATTTCACCGATCTGACGGCGCAGCTCGTCCGAAACCGTATAGCGGCCGGTTTTGCTCAACTGCGCCATATAACCGCGCACTGCCTTGTCCGAGCCGGAGAGCAGATAAAGCAGCCGTTCCAGATTGGATGAAATCAGGATATCCATTGACGGAGACTCGGTGGCATAGAACGGGCGGTTGCGGTCATATGTGCCGCTTGTGATAAAGTCCGTCAGGACGTTATTCGCGTTTGATGCACAGATGAGTTTTCCAACCGGCAGACCCATGCGTTTTGCGTAGTAGGCCGCCAGAATGTTGCCGAAGTTTCCAGTGGGCACGCAGAAGTTGACCGCCTCGCCCGCCGCAAGCTTCCCCGCCGCGCGCAGATCACACCACGCAGAGATATAGTACACAATCTGCGGCAGGACTCTGCCCCAGTTGATGGAGTTTGCCGACGAGAAGAAGCAGCCCTTTGCCGCCATCTCCTCGCGCAGCGCCGCGTCAGAGAAAATCTTCTTGACGCCTGTCTGCGCATCGTCAAAATTTCCACTTACCGCGCAGACACCAACATTTTCGCCCTCCTGCGTCACCATTTGCAGCTTCTGGATCTCAGACACGCCATTTTCCGGATAGAATACCAGAATTTTGGTGTGCGCGACATCACGGAATCCCTCCAGTGCGGCCTTGCCGGTATCGCCGGACGTAGCCACAAGGATGCACGCCGTTTTCTCCTCGCCCGTCTTTTTCAGCGAAGCCGTCAGCAAATATGGCAGCATCTGAAGCGCCATGTCCTTAAACGCACACGTAGGGCCATGCCAAAGCTCCAAGACAGACGTTGCATCATCCAGCTGCGTCAGCGGCGCAACGGCGGGCGTGTCAAATTTCGCCGCCCCATAGGCTTTCTGCGCGTACTCGCGCAGCTCGTCCTGCGTAAATTCGTCGAGATAAAGCTTCATAACGCGTACCGCGCGCTCCACATAACTGAGCTGCGCCAGCTCCTCCAGCGCAGCGCCGTCCAGCTGAGGGATACTTTCCGGCAAAAACAGGCCGCCGTCGCGGCTGAGTCCCTGTGCAATCGCCTGCGCGGCAGTGTAGCGCAGCGATGCGTCTCTTGTGCTGATGTATTTCATATGTTCTCCACAACCTTCCATAGGGATTGTCCGAATATCTTTCTGACGGTCTGTTCGTCCATGCCGCGCTGTAAAAGCGCGTCTGCCAGCCACGGCATATCGCGTATGCCGCCGATACCCTCCGGCAGCGTTTCACAGCCGTCAAAGTCTGTACCAATGGCGATATGCCCCTCGCCGCCCAACTGCAAAAAGTGGTCAATATGGCGATAGATATCCTCCACCGCCGCGCCGCTCTCCTGCGTCAGAAACGGCGGATAGAGATTGATTCCAGCCGTTCCGCCAAGCTGACAGATGGTACGGAACTGCTCATCTGTCAGGTTTCTCGGATGCGGACAGATCGCAGCGGAATTGGAATGGCTTGCAACAATCGGCCGTTCCGCCAGCTCCGCCATATCCCAGAAGCCGCGCTCTGACAGGTGGCTCACGTCTACCAGCATTCCAAGCTTCTGCGCGCGGCGAAAAAACGCCTTGCCCTGTGCCGTCAGTCCTGTGCCCGTCTGACAAGAGCCTCCAAGTGCGTTTTCCAAGTTCCACACAAGCGAAATCATCCGCACGCCCTGTTCATATGCCTCATCCAGCCGCCCCGGGTCGCACCGCAGCGCCTCCGCGCCCTCGATTGCCAGAAACGCCGCGCGCTTTCCGCTCTGCATAGCGTGCTTTGCCTCTGCCGCCGTGCGGCAGAGCGTGATCGCGTCCCGGTTTTCATCCAGCTGGGTCAGAAAATACTCCAACGCCTGACGATACTGCTCGGTATGCGGAAGCTTATTTTGAATCCACGGCGTGCAGATCGCAAAAAACTGTGCCCATGCGCCAAGCGGCTTTGCCTGCTCCAGCGATACCGCCAGATGATTTTCGCGCAGCGGCTGCTCCCGCAGCCACAGCTCTACCGGCGTGTCACAGTGCCCGTCAAATAAAAACAGTGGCTCTTTCAAAATGCATCCTCCAAATAGCAGACTCTTGGCAGCTTTGTCTGCACGCCCTCAGGCGCGTAGATTTCAATCACGTCAAAGCGCGGCTGAAGTGCTGTCTCATTCTCTTCCAGCCACAAAAGCGCCGTCTGGCGCAGACGCTCCTGCTTTCGCGCATCCACAAACTCGCGCGCCGCGCCGTAGCTTGCAGACTTTCGCAGCTTGACCTCCGCAAACACCACAAACGCATCATTTTGCGCAATCAGATCAATCTCGCCGTAGCGGCAGCGAACGTTCCGCGCAATCACTGTATAGCCCTTTTGTTCCAGCACACGCGCGGCAAGCGCCTCCCCCCACGCGCCAAGTCCCTCATTTTTCACCATAAAACTTCTTTAAAAAGCTCATCCGATGAATCGGGCACGGTCCAAATTCACGCAGCGCGTCATAGTGCCGCTGTGTGCCATAGCCTTTGTGCACGGCAAAACCGTACTGCGGATACGTCTCATCATACTGCTCCATCAGCCGGTCACGGCTGACCTTGGCCAGAATCGACGCCGCCGCAATGCTGGCAGACAGGCTGTCTCCCTTGACAATTGTTCGAACCGGCACGCCGAAATCCGCCGCGCGGTTTCCGTCTACCAACGCAAGCTGCGGCCGCACACCCAGTGCGTCAATCGCCTGATGCATGGCGCGGAACGTTGCCTGTAAAATGTTAATTTCGTCGATCACCTTTTCATCGCAGAACGCAATGCCATAGGCCGCCGCCTGCGCCGTGATGACATCAAACAGCTCTCGCCGTTTTTTGTCCGTCAGCTTTTTCGAGTCGTTCAGGCCGTCAATCTGCGCATCGCGCGGCAAAATCACCGCCGCCGCACACACCGGCCCGGCCAATGGGCCGCGTCCTGCCTCATCCACGCCGCAGACAATCTCATAGCCCTCATCAAAAGCTTCGTGCTCATATTTCCAAAGATCGACCGTTTCCTGCTTTTTCATGCGTCCACCTCGTTTTCGGCCGCTTCGCCATCCAGCGCTGCTTCCGGCGGTGCTTCCAACGTAAAGCGTCCCAGTTTACAGCTGCGGTATTCCTCCAGCAGCACGCGCGCCATGCGCTCGGTGTCAATCTCACCGCCAGAAATCAAAAAGCCGCGCTTGCGCCCCGCCGCTTCCAGCAGTGCATAGCCCTCGGCATCGGACGGACAGTCGATTTTATACCGCGCACGAAGCGCGTCGGGATAACGTGTCCAAAGCATCTGCATCAGATGGCACGCCAGCGCCTCAGTGTCAAGAATATCGTCCTTGACCGCGCCGGTATATGCAAGCCGGATACCAACCTCCGGATCTTCAAACCGCGGCCAGAGAATACCGGGCGTATCCAAAAGGAGCAGTCCGGTATCGACCGTTACCCACTGCTTGCCGCGCGTCACGCCGGGGCGGTTTTCGGCCTTTGCGCCCTTGCGCCCCGCAATCTGATTGATAAATGTCGATTTTCCCACGTTCGGGATGCCGACAACCATGATTTTAAGTGGACGGCCGACCTGGCCTTTTTGCGCATAGCGCGCCAGCTTTTCCGCCAGCAGCTTGCGCACAGCGGGTACGAAGCCGTTAATTCCCTTTCGATTTTTGCAGTCGGTCTGCAAGACCGCCATCCCCTGGCTGCGGAAATAGTCGCTCCAACGGCGGATCATTTCCGGATCTGCCATGTCGATGCGGTTGAGGATGATCAGCCGCGGCTTATTGGCGCATAAAACGTCGATATCGGGATTGCGGCTGGAAAACGGAATCCGTGCGTCTACAATCTCACACACAGCGTCAACCAGACGGATGTCCTCCTCCATCATACGCCGCGTTTTTGTCATGTGGCCGGGATACCACTGAATATTCATCGAGTTTTCCATCAGGATACGACTCCAATTCTGCTAAAATCGCGTTTGCCGATGACATTGCCGTACACATCCGTCTGCCGCCCCGGGAACACCAGAAACAGCACCTTGCCAAGCACACGGTCAGTGCTGACACAGCCGATGGGTGAATAGCGGCTATCGGCCGAATGATTGCGGTCATCGCCCATTACGAAAATCTGCCCCTTTGGCACGGTGACAGGATACTCCATTCCAAGGCCATAGCTTTCATAACTCTCATACGTCGGCTCATAGATATACGGCTCAATCAAAATCTTACCGTCAACCGAAACCTCGCCGGTCTGAAAATCAATATCGACCGTCTGTCCCTCGGTTGCAATTACGCGCTTGACAATCGGGCCGGAAATACCGTCGGCCTCCACGTTCATCACGATGATATCGCCGCTTCTTACATTCTTATATAGGAAGTTGCTCTCCAGAATCAGATAGTCCTTATCATAAAATGTGGGGATCATCGACTCCCCCGACACACCGACCAGTCGGAAGAAGAACACAAACACAACCGTCAGCACGGCCAAAATGTTGACCAGATCGTGCAGCATGGTAAATGTTTCATACCCGCGCGGCGCATCCGGCAGCTGCGCATCCTCACGGTGCTGCTCCAGTGCTTTATCTACATCCTGCTGAGCAGAGCTTGTCTGGCGCGCAGGCTTATGCGTCGGCTGCCTCTTTTGCTGCTCTGCTGCCTCCGGCTTCGAATCCGGCTGCTGCGGCGCTTTCTCCTGCGCTGGTTTTTCCGCCTGCACATCCGTTTCCGGCTGCTCTTTCGGTGCGTCCGGCACTTCGTGCGCATTCTGCTCCGGCTGCGCCGCCGACGCTTCTTCCGCCGCCTGCAGTTTGAGCTCCGGTTTTGACGGTGACACCAGCGTCTCCTCGCCAATCAGGCGGCGGATCTCGTCCAGATCCAGCGTATCAAATATACTCTCATGCGTATCCATGTTGTATCCTCGCATCCTACCCTCGCCCAAAATCGGGGCGAAATCCATAATCAGAAAGATTATAGCACAAAAGCACCATATTAAAAAGGGTTATTTCTCGTGAAATGGTGAAAAGATTTCCCCGGAAAACAGAAAAGAGAAGCCAAACGGCTTCTCTTTTGCTGCATGGATGATTAGACCTTTTCCTTGACCTTGGCGGCCTTACCCAGACGGTCACGCAGGTAGTAGAGCTTTGCTCTGCGAACCTTACCGTGACGGACAGTCTCAACGTCAACAACGTTGGGAGCATGAACCGGGAAAACCTTTTCACAGCCAACGCCGTAGGAAATACGGCGGACGGTGATAGATTCCTCGATGCCGCCATGCTTCTTGGCGATGATGGTGCCCTCGAAAATCTGAATTCTTTCGCGGCTGCCTTCCTTGATTTTTACATGCACGCGAACCGTATCGCCGACGTTCATCTCGGGCAGCTCGTGTTTCATGTACTGGCTGCTCAGAGCCTTCATGAGATCCATAATGTGTCCTCCTTCAATTTAAGACGTTCATGCCGCAGGAAATGCCGCTGTACTTTGTACCGGCAGCGACAGAGGACCGCCTTTTCACAGACTTGCTCATTTTACCATAGAGAACATATAAAATCAAGCGTGTTTTACAAAAAATCCGCATAAAAAAATCGCACGTGCTTGCTGCGTTTTCCCCCTCTCTACTGTGTTAACTGCTTTTCCCTTTTTCCGCATATCATATGCTGACAGTTGACGCGCCACGCGGAATTGTGTATGATAGCACGATGAATGGAGGCGCAGCGTGTGAAACAGATTTATCCTGATTTTTATCCAGCGTTTCGGTGTCTTGCCGGAGACTGTCCCGATACCTGCTGCAAGGACTGGGAAATCGTTGTTGACGACGAGGCCATGGCCTTTTACCGCACCATCCCCGGTGAACTCGGCGAAAAGCTGAAAACTGCTTTCTGCAAACAGGACGGCGACACCTGCTTCCGTCTGGATGCGCAGCGAAAATGCGTACTCCTCACGCCGGAGGGACTCTGTCCGCTGCAAGCTGCCTATGGCGAAAAGGCGCTCTGCCGCATCTGTGCCAGCCATCCGCGCTTTTTGGAGGAGTACGGCGCAACGCAGGAAATTACGCTTTCCATCTCATGCCCGGCAGCGGCAAAGCTGCTTTTGGATCATCCAGAACCCATTACGTTTTTAACATCTGAAACAGATGCACCCGTGGATACGCCGAATGCGCTTGACCCGGCACTCTATTTTGCCATCCGCACTGCACGCCAGACGATGCTTACACTTGCACAGGATCGCACGCGTTCCACCTGCGATCGGCTGGCGCTGGTGCTTCTGCTGGCAATCCGCACGCAGTCGCTGCTTGACGCAGAAAAGCTGGAATCCATACCTGTGCTCTGCCAGCGTTTTTTAACCAAGCACCTGCAAACGCGTCAGCTTGTCCGTCTGCGCCGAATGCGGCGCGCCAATGCGGACTTTTTCCCGCTTTGGCTTTTGCTGCGCAATATGGAGCATCTGACGCCGGACTTTCCCACTCTGCTGGATCGCTGCGCGCATGCCAAGTGTCCGGA
>CAKTUT010000056.1 GCA_934621665.1 uncultured Oscillospiraceae bacterium
CATTGAGGTCGGTGAACGGGAGACGAAATACTCCCGCAATGCCAGCCAGTCCATCCGCATCATTTACCGGGACATCAGCACGTTGGACAGCGCCATGCAGCCGGATGAGAAGCAGCCGAAAATTCTTCCGCCACTGAGCGAGGTCATTCCGCTCCCGGCATAAGACAGCAAAAAGAATGAGGGAGCGGATAGCTCCGCTCCCTCAATGGGGGGTGACAGTTTGTGTCCCTGTCAAGGGAAACAGAATGTTTTCTGCGGTTTTGCACCTATTTTCTATCCTTTATTGGAATGATAGATTTGCTCAGAAGATACTGAAATTCCCACTGCGTAATCTCAACGCGCTCGCCCTCCAGCGCGTCCGGCCACGGATAGGTTCCGCTCTGCGCACGCCGCTTTCCTTGGCAGAAGCTCTGCCCATTTCAGTGCAGATTATTTGAGCATCATTCAAACTGCACCTGCTTATTCGAGGTCACGGTGTCACGGTCTTCATTGCCTGAAAGTATACGCACTTCCAGTCCGGTGATGTAATTATCCGGGTGACCCTCACAGCACTGGTCAACGATATTGGGCGTAATCACACAGTCGTCAACCTCTAAGTTTCTGCGCTTAGCCTCCTCAAACAGCTGGTCAATGGAGTCTTGTATCGTCAGATACGGTCCGTAATGATATCCGCAAAGATACTCCCCGGCCGGGATATCGGCCACCGGCTGTTTTGCCGCTACATCCGACAGACGATGCATTTCTATGGGTTGGTCATCATACAGATAAGCACCGAACCATTTGCGGGCGCCCTGGTAAAAGCCGATGGTCGGATAGAAATAGAACAGCTCATGCGTAAACAGGTTGATCTCCTCGCCAATGTGAAGATATGCCCGGCGGGAAAATGTGCGGGTATAAAACTTTCCGCGCTGGCTAACGGCCTGTTCCCGTTCGATGAACTCGACCTTTTGCTGGATAATCTGAATCATGGCGTTTAGTTCATCACACTGGCGGCGCATTTGCTCCGCCTGCTCGGACAGCATCTGCAAATTATCGCGCAGGCCGTTGCTGTGCAGGAATTCTTTAATCTGTGCCAGTGAATAGTCCAGTCGCCGCAGATAGCGGATGGTGGCCAGTGGATAGACCTGATCGAAGTGATAAAAGCGACGCTTGTTTTCGCTGTTCCGCACCTGCGGTACAAGCAGTCCTTTCGCGTCATAGTGGCGCAGCAGCTGCACATCCATATCAAAAATATCCGCAAGCTCACCGATGGTCAAAAATTCTTTCATAAAAACGCCATACTTTCCAGAAAAATTTCGGTTCTATTTTGTGGGAACATCTGAAATTCAGGGAAAACGCAAAATAGCACTTGAAACTATAACGATTATAGGTTGTATCTTGAGTATATCATTTTTCGGGTGCATATACAAGTGCAGAATGGAGGCAGCTCATGCAGACTTATTTGAAGAACGGCTATGTCGTTTCCATGAACCAGACCGATACCGTTTTTGACGGCGGCGGCGTTCTGGTGGAGGATGACCGCATCCTGGCAGTTGGCAAGGTAGATCCGAAGCTGGTAAAAGCGGATGCCGAGGTCATCGACCTGCAGGGAAGATATGTTCTCCCCGGCTTTGTCAATACGCACGTCCATACTTCTCAGCAGATTTCGCGCGGTGTTGGTGACGATGTGGATTTCATTTGCTGGCTGCATGACCGGATGTGGCCGTTTGAGAGCAATATGACCGAGGAGGACTCCTACGTCTCCACCCTGATGACAAGCCTTGAATTGATCCGTTCCGGCGTTACCTCCTTTGCAGAGCCTGGCGGCCAGTTTGTTTCCGGTATGGCGCGCGCTACGGCGCAGTCCGGTCTGCGCGGCAAGCTTGCAAAGTCCGTTATGGACTGCGGAGAGGGTCTGCCCGCCATCTGGCAGCGCACCATGGAGCAGGAGCTGGAGCAGCAGGTAGTGGATCTTGAAAAGTACCACAACACGGCGGATGGCCGCGTTCAGGTCTGGTTCGGCCTGCGCACCATCTTCAATAACACTGACGAGCTTTGTGTCCGCACCAAGGAGCTGGCCGACAAATATGGTGTCGGCATTCATATGCACGTTGCTGAGGCAAAGGAAGAAAAGGAATACACCTACGCACGCTGGGGCGAGGGTACAGTTAAGCATCTGGAGCGGCTTGGCGTTTTGGACAAGAATCTTCTGGCGGTGCATACCGTCTGGCTGACCGACGAAGAACTGGAGCTGTTCCAGAAGCGCGAGGTCAAAATTTCTCACAACCCGGCTTCCGCCATGCGGGTGCTTGGCTTTGCACGAATCCCCAAGATGCTGGCAATGGGCTTGAAGCCCTCCATCGGCACGGACGGTGCGTCTTCCTCCAACCATATGGATATGGTGGACGAAATGTGGCTCACGAGCCTGATCCACAAGGGCTGGCGGCTGGACCCCACGGTTGTGCCGTCGCAGGACATTCTGCGCATGGCGACAAAATGGGGTGCGCGTGCGCTGCTCGACGAGACACTGTATGGCAGTCTTGAGGCCGGGAAAAAAGCGGATCTCATTGTGATTGACCCACACGGCCCGTCCATGATGCCGGTGAACGATAAAATTGCCGCACTGGTCACCGCCATGCACTCGGCAAACATTCAGTCTACCATGTGCGACGGCAAGTGGCTCATGCGTGATCGCAAGATCATGACGCTGGACGAGGAATCTATTTTGAAAGAAGCCTGCGACCGCGCGAAAGCAATCTACAAGCGTGCCGGTATTGTTCTTCCGGATCGCTTCCCGGTTGAAAAGGTATAAACCGTTTTCCCATGGTGCGGATGCACCATAAAGATAAAAGAAGATAAGCGGAATTGTGTGTATGGAGGTACTGCATGAATCAGAAATTACTGTCCGTAGCAAAAGGTGAAACACCAGCTGATCTTGTGATCCGCAACGGCAAAATCGTCAACGTCTATTCCGGTGAGATCTATGACGGCGGCGTTGCTGTCTGCGGAGATACGATTGCGGCCGTCGGCGATGTGGAATATTGCATCGGCGAGGGTACAACGGTTGTTGATGCCGGGGGAAACTATCTGACGCCCGGTTTCCTGGACGGCCACATTCACCCGGAGAGCTCCTCGCTGTCCATCCGTTCCTTTGCAGAAGCAGTGCTTGCGCACGGCACAACCGGCATTATGACAGACCTGCACGAGGTTGGCGTTGTATCCGGTCTGGAGGGCATTGAGGCCATCCTGAAAGAAGCGGAAGCAACTGACCTGAAAATCTACTTTGTCGTACCGTCCCACGTTCCGTTCTCTCCTAATCTGGAAACCAGCGGCGGTCGCTTTAACCCCGAGATTATCCGCAAGGCGCTGCGCCGCCCCGATGCAGTGGGTCTGTCCGAATGCGTCGGCCCTTACATCACCGCAGGTTTCCCCGACCTGCTTGAGTCGTTTGACAGCACGCTTGCCATGCCGGGCAAGACGCTTCAGGGTCATCTGCCGGATATGTACGGCCCAGCCATGAGCACGTGCATCGCCGCCGGCGTATCCACCGACCATGAGGCTTTCTGTGAAAAGGACGTGTTTGAGCGTCTGCGCAACGGCTGCCATCTGATGATGCGCGAGGGCTCTGCCGCCCGCAATATGCCGACGCTGCTGAAAACCGTCATGGACAACAATTTGGACACCGCCATGGTCAGCATCGTCACCGACGACCTGCATACGGTTGACCTCCAGACGCGCGGACATCTGGACGATGCGCTTCGCACTGCACTTGGCATGGGGCTGGACTTTGTAAAGGCCATTCAGATGGTTACAGTCAACTGCGCGAGAGCATTTAATCTGGATCGCGAGATCGGCGGGCTCGCCCCCGGCCGCCGCGCAGATATCAATATTACAACCGGCGCAGAGAACTTTAAGGTGCTCTCCACCTTTGCAGGCGGCCGCCGCATCACGGACAGCGGCAAACTGCTGGTGCATTATGAAACGGCTGTGCATGAGCCGTGCGTCCTGAACACCATGCACCTGAAGAACCCCATTACTGCTGACAGCTTCAAGCTCCATGCACCGGAGGGCGCAAAGAAAGTCAAGGCGCTCGTCATGGATACGCTCCCGTACATTCCGTTTACGAACCGCCGCGATGTTGAACTGAGCGTGGTGGACGGAGTGGTTCAGTGCGACGTGGAGCAGGACGTGCTCTATATCGCGCAAGTTGAGCGTCACGGCAAAAACGGCAACATCGGCAAGGCGTTCATGGGCGGCTTCCACATCCGCGGCGGCGCAATGGCCTCTTCTGTGGGTCATGACAACCACAACATCATCGTGCTGGGCGACAGCTTTGAGGATATGGCGCTGGCTGTCAACCGCTGTGCGGAGCTTGGCGGCGGTCAGGTTATCGTCCGCGGCGGTCAGGTTGCGGCAGAGGTTGCCTATCCCGTCTGCGGACTGCTGAGCGATCTGTCGCTGGACGAGCTGGCCGAGAAGAAAAAGGCTCTGAATCAGGTTGCGCATGAGATGGGAACGGAGATTGCAATTCCGTTCATGTTCCTCAGCTTCATCTGCCTCGCCGCGATTCCGGCCTATGCAATCACAGACTGCGGCTTTATCGACGTGGTCAACCAGAAAGTGATCAACCCCATTCTGGAAGTGTTGGAGTAAGACAGTTACTGAAAACGGAGCGTGGACTCTATGCTACAAAAGAGTTCGGAGAGGAGCAACATGAAAAAAGATTTCTTTCATCTGGAGGAGCGCGGCACGACAGTACGCCGTGAGGTACTCGCCGGTATTACCACCTTTATGACAATGGCCTATGTGTTGGCTGTTCAACCCTCTGCCATCTGCGGCTTTGGTCCGGATGCGGCAATTACGGACATCAACGGCGTTGTGATCAGCAAATCGGCGCTGCTTGTGATGTGCGCGCTGGTCAGCGGCATCATCACGCTGTACATGGGTCTTTATGCAAACCTGCCGCTTGCGCTTTCCACCGCAATGGGTACCAACTTCCTGCTTGGCGGACTGGTCAACAGCGGTGCATTCTCATTCGGCTGGGCGATGGCGCTTCTGCTGTGTTCTGGTATTCTGTTCATTCTGGTAACTGTACTTGGCATTCGAAAGGTCGTTGTCGATCTTCTGCCGAAGAATCTGAAAATCGCAATTCCAACTGCTGTCGGCTTCTTTATCGCGTATCTGGGCTTTAAAAATACCGGCCTTGCCGTGTTTAGCGACAGCGGCCTTGCGCTTGGCGACTTCACGCAGCCTGCTGTACTGCTTGCCATCATCACCATGGTCATCATGGGTGTGCTGACAGCCTACAAGGTTCGCGGCGCAATCCTCATTGGCATCATCGCAGGTACAATCATCAGCATCCCTATGGGTGTGTCCGCGCTGCCCACATCAATTGCTGCAGTTCCGGATTTCAGCGAGCTTGGCAATCTGGTGCTGTGCTACGATTTCAAGTCGGTTCTTGCTGACATCCCCGGCGCTCTGGTCTGGATTTTCATCCTCTTCACCGGCGACTTCTTTGCGACTTTCGGCGCGCTGATTTCTGTTGGCGCACAGACCAATATGCTCGACGAGGACGGCAACTTCCCGCATATTGAAAAGCCGTTCCTGGTAGACGCTGTTGGTACGGTTGTCGGTTCTGCAACGGGCTGCACCACCATCTCCACGTTCATCGAGTCCACCATCGGCGTAGAAGCTGGTGGCCGTACCGGCCTGACTGCAATCGTCACTGGCGTGCTGTTCCTTGTCTGCATCTTCCTGTCTCCGCTGTTCTTGATGATCCCGACCGCCGTTACCGGCGTGGCGCTGATCTTCGTCGGCTTCTCCATGCTTTCCGGCTTTACGAAGATGGACTTCTCCGACTTCAAGGGCTGCTTTGGACCGTTTGTCATGATTCTGTTCGGCACGTTCACCGGCGATATCGCTGCGGCAATCAGTCTGGGCGTTCTGGCAGACGTTCTCATCAAGGTTCTGACCGGCGATGCAAAGAAAGTGCATCCGGTGCTGTACGTGCTGTGCATCCCGCTGGTTCTGTACTTTATCGTGTAAGAAAGCATACCGTATAAACGCATTCCCCGGAGCGCACACAGCGCTCCGGGGAATTTTAAAGCAACACCGCACAAATGCTACAATTCACATTATATAGGTTGCTGCGCTGCAAGTTCTGCCTCAAACTGCTTCCGCACCGTTGGGAACGTCAGCACCGGCAGCGGCGTATCTGTGTGCTCGGACAAAAACTTTTCCAGCCATGCAACGTTATACCACCGGCCAAATTTATACCCGCACTTGTGAAACTCGCCTACCGGGCGATAGCCCATATGCTGGTGAAAATCGAAGCTGTTGCGTGTCAAGTAGGGATCATCGCCGTCCGGACAGGTGACGCAGGCGTTTAGATTGATAATATGCTGCATCGAAAGCGCCTTTTCCAGCGCTGCGTACAGTTCACGTCCCACGCCGGACTTTTGCAGCCCGGATTTGACATAGATTGATGTCTCTACCGAGCGTGCATAGGCGATCCGATGATGAAATTCGGAGACATAGACATAGCCTGCGATTTCGCCGTCGCGGATACACACAAGATATGGGTATTTTTCCAGCGTGTCGTGAATCCTGATGCGGAATTCTTCTACCGATGGGATGTCATATTCAAACGAGATGGCTGTGTTTTTGACGTATTCTGCATAGATGGCAAGCAGCACAGATGCATCTGCCTCGGTTGCAATCCGAATCATAACAAGACTCCATTCTGCTGCGCCGTGTGCGCGGGTTTTCAACAATATAGCACACTGCATCGACAAATGCAACTGCGTGCAGTCGCCTGCGCAAGCAATGGTTGCAATTTCTGCTGCATTTCGATACAATGGTGAACGAGGTGAGGAAAATGCTGGATTCGCTGTTTGCACGATACGATCGTATCGTTGTGTTGGATACAGAAACGACAGGAATTGACTGTCATAAGGATGAGATTATTGAGCTTGCGGCCATCAGTGTGACGCATGAGGGCATTGTGGAGGAGATGGACGATCTGATTCGCCTGAGTGCCGGACGGACGCTTCCGCCGGTGATTGTCAATCTGACCGGAATTACCGGGCAGATGCTGGATGAGCGCGGCGTTGCAAAGCAGGAGGCGGCACGGCGGTTTGCGGCGATGCTGCAATGGGAGCGGACGCTGATTGTAGCATACAATGCGCAGTTTGATCTGTGCTTTTTGTATTATTTTCTGGCGGCGCATGGTCTTGCATCGTCGCTCAAGGGTGTGGAGATGATGGATGCGATGACAGTCTACAAGGATCGTCGCCCATATCCGCACAAGCTGAAGAACGCGATTGAAGCATATGGTGTGACGACCCAAAACACGCATCGCGCGGTGGATGATGCAAAGGCGACATATGAGGTTTTGCTGGAGATGGAAAAGGAGCAGGACGATCTGACGCGGTACATCAACCTCTTCGGCTATAACGCGAAATACGGCGTGTCCGGTCCGCGGATTTCATCTGTGCGCTATCTGCCGCAGGGCAGCGGCGCGCAGGGAAAGCTCTATGACGCGCTTTGCACGGCAAAATAAAATCGAGGCAGTCTTGGCATACGCCAGGGCTGCCTTTTTGATACTTCCTCATACTTTGGACGGATTTACACGTGGCGAATGCTATGCTAAAATGGGAAAAAGCGTAGAAATGTGGCTTTTGAACTCGAAGCGACGGAGGCAAACGCATAATGGCGGACAACGTTGTAATCAAGCCCGCAGTGGCGGAGAAATTTGATAAGGTAATGCGGCAGGGGCGCGTGGTGCTGTTCAGCGCGCCGTGCGGCTTTGGCAAAAGCACTATGGCCAAGGCGCTTTTGCGCGGGAAAAAGGTCTATGAGGCAGCGGCGGGGGAACGTGGTTTCAGCTTTCCTGCGCAAAACGGCGAGTGGGAGGTGTTCCTGCTTGATCAACTTCAGGAGCTGCGTGAGGAGTCGCAGCAGGAGACGCTTTGCAGTCTGATCCGGGAGAATCCCGACCGGCGCTTTGTGCTGCTCTCGCGCGGCACGCCGCCGGGATGGCTGATGGCGTTTCAGTTTGCGGGGCTGATGCAGACGCTGGATGCGCGGTCGCTGCTGTTTGACCGGGAGACCACGGCGCGTTTTTTGCGCCAGCGCGGCATACAGGCAAGCGCCCTTGAGATTAATGCCATTCAAAAGGAATCGCTCGGTTATCCGCTTGGCGTGATGATCACGGCGCAGGTTATGGCCGACGGTTCATCGTATAGCCCAGAGGTGATTGCGCAGGCCTACCGTGAGCTGTATGCCTATTTTGATACGGCAGTCTATCGCCGCTTTTCGCTGCCAATCCGCCGGTTCTTGCTGGAGCTTGCGCCGTTTGAATCGTTTGACGCGGAGCTTGCGCGGATGGTCAGCGGCGATGCGCACGCAGGAGAGCTGCTCGACTGGATTCAGCGCAATACAACCATGCTGCAATATACCGATGTCCAGCGAATGCAGTTCTGGGCGGCGTTCCGGGATTTTTTGCTGTGGGAGATGGATCGGGAATATACCGAGGAAAAGCGGCGCGCACTTTTCAGCCGCGGCGGACTTTACTATGAATTGCGGGGCGACTATTCTCATGCGCTCGAGTGCTATTCGCGCGGCACGGATCACGCAAAGGTATCGGAGCTGCTTATCCGCAACGCGGAGCTTCACCCCGGCATGGGACACTATCAGGAAATGGAGCGCTATTACCGCGCGCTGCCGGAGACGGAGATCCTGCTCTCACCGGCGCTGATGCAGGGCATGAGTATGTTGTGCGCACTGCGTGCGGACTACAGCGGTTCTGAGCGGTGGTATCGGGCGCTTTCGGAATTTGCCAACCGCTGTGAGCGGACGGATGCGGCGCGCAAGGAAGCGCTCAGCCGAATGGCGTGGCTGGATATTTCGCTGCCGCAGCGTGCGGCAGCTGGTTTGACGCAGACGATCTCAGCGGTATTCAAGCTTTTAAATAACCGTGAAATTTTACTCCCGCCGTTTTCCGTGACCAGCACACTGCCAAGTATTATGAATGGAGGCAAGGATTTTTCCGATTGGAGCAAAAAGGACGATATTCTCTATAAAACGCTCCGCCCCGCTGTGGAGGCCGTTTTGGGCGCAGACGGCGTAGGACTGGCCGACTGCGCCATTGCCGAGAGTAAATTTGAAAAGGGCGAGGATATCTCGGCCAGAATGCTGGTGCTGATTTCGCGGCTGGGAACAATCCAGAAAAGCGGAACGCCGGACATTGAGTTTGCGGCGGTTGGACTTCTGGCGCGCAGCCAGCTGGATGCCGGGCAGGGGGATGATGCGCGGCACACTGTGGAAGCGCTGCGCGCACGATTTGCAGAAGAGGGCAAAACGCGTTTTTTGCCGAATATTGACGCGCTTTTGTGCCGCCTTGCGCTGTATAGCGGCGATTTGGACACCGCGGATCGCTGGTATCGCGAAAAAGCACCACGGGATCTGCTGCTTTTTGACACAATGAAGCGTTACCGCTATCTGACGCAGGCAATGGTGGAGCTTGCGGAGGAGCGGCCAGAGGCGGCGCTGATGACGCTTGCGCCATTGGAGGAGTACTGTACGGTTTGCAGACGGCATCTTGACGGACTGTACCGGAATGTGTTGGTGGCCATTGCATGCTATCGAAAGGGCGACGAGGCATGGCGCGGATATTTTGACAGCGCGCTGTCGGCTGCGGCGGAGTTTCACTTTATCCGGCCAATCAGTATGTACGCTGGCGCGGTGCTGCCGCTGCTGGACGCGTGCGTGTGGGAGGGTGATGAACGCTGGTTTCGGCGTGTTTGCGGTGCGACGCGCGCGCAAGCGGCGAACTATCCGGCATTTTTGCAGCCGCGCTTTTCTCAGAGCGGTGCGCTGACGACAACTGAGCTTCAGGTGCTGAAGCTTATCTGCGCCAACAAAAGCAACGCCGAGATCGGCAAGATTCTGGATATCAAGCTTGCCACGGTAAAAACGCACGTGAGCCACGTGCTGCAAAAGCTTGGTGTCAGCCGGCGAAGCGAGGTGCGAGCGGCGGCACAGAAGCTGTGGCTGATTTCAGATGAACCATAATAAAAAGAAAGGCGGAGAGCATATGCTCTCCGCTTTTGCTTTTACGAATGATGCGTATAAAGCGAATAGTATTTGGTTGTAATCAGA
>CAKTUT010000057.1 GCA_934621665.1 uncultured Oscillospiraceae bacterium
GCGCAGGCAGCGGGCTATACTGCCTGCGGCACATGTAAGCCATAAGATTACCTGAGAATGCATCGCATTCTCAGGTAATTTTCCATCCGCTGCAACGTTTTGCCGCACCGCGCCGTATTCTAATCAGAAAGGAGGCGTGCATAATATGACCGCACCCGATTTGCCGCCCTCCGGCGGCTTTGAAGCGATCTACCGCCGGAATGTCAATACCGTCTGGAACGTCTGCATCACGTTTCTGCGCAATCCAGCCGACGCAGAGGACGCCGTGCAGGAGACGTTTCTTCGCCTGCTGCGCAGCGGCACAGAATTTGATTCTGCCATTCATGAAAAGGCGTGGCTTATCCGCACGGCACAGAACGTCTGCAAGGACGAGCTTTCACGCGCGCGGCGGCGCGACGTGCCGCTGGAGGCCGCGCCAGAACCCGCCTATGACGCGCCGGAGCTGGACGAGACGCTGCGCGCCATGCGCACGCTTCCTGAAAAGCAGCGTCTGGCGCTGTATCTGCACTATTACGAGGGCTATTCCGCCGTGGAGCTGTCAACACTTTTGCACCGTCCTGCCGCAACCATCCGCAGCGACCTGCGGCGAGGCCGCGAGGCGCTGCGCGAACTTCTGGGAGGTGACTTCCGATGAAAAACGATAAAATTGTACGCGCCTATGACGCCGTTCAGCCGAGCGAGGCGCAAAAAGAGCAAATGCTTCAGGCCATTTTGTCGCAGACCGCCGCGCCCGCCACAAAAGCAAAGCGCCGCCGTCCCATTGGACGCGTGCTTTTGATTGCAGCGGTGCTTCTGGCCGCGGCCATTACCGCGCTTGCTGGGCGCTCAATGAAAAAGTGGTCGCTCCCCGCGCCGACAACGTATGAGCCCGCCGCCGACGGCAGCATTTATGACGTGCACGAAACGGCGCAGTATCCAGACACCACGCAGCCGGAGGATACCACCAATCCCGCCGGTGCAGCCGAAAATCCCAGTGAGACCGTCTCCGCTGCCCCCACGAACGAAGCGCTCATCCAGTCGGCCAAGGATATTCTGTCCGCCGCAGGTCTCAATGCGGTTGACACCTCTGCCGCCGAGGTCACGCGGCAGGAAAATCTCCATTATGACCGCGAGGAGGCGGAGGTGTTCTTTACGCAGAATACGCCGCCCGTCTCCGTCAAGTTCAGCGCCGCCACCGGCGCGCTGCTGTCGCTGTCCTGTTTTGATGACCAGCGTGACACGTCTGCCGCACCTGTATGCGCGACAGACGCGGATGCCGAGGCGCTTGCGCGCCGGTGCTATGAGGCGCTCCCGGTCACGCAGGGCTATGTGCTTGCCGCCAGCAGCAAATTTGACGACGAGTACTGGTCATATGATTTCAGCCGTCTGGTCGCGGATGGGCTGTATAACCCGTATGAGACTGTCCGCATCACGATTAACCGTCTGACCGGCTGTCTGACGCTGTGCAATGTCTTTGATTTCCCGCTTCTGGACGATCACGAAAGCGGTGAAGAAATGCTGACGCAGGCGGAGGCCGCCGATGCCGCCATCCGGTGCGGCGCTGTGCTGGATGGCTCTGTTCCAACCGGTGCAGAGCTCGGCTGCGTCCTGCCGAACTGGTTTGGAACGGACGACACATGGAGCGGAAATGTGCAGGCCGCCAAGGTCAGCCGCCTTGCGTGGACGCTGACGTATGAGGATACATCGGGTACGTGCACCACCGCCACCGTCGTCTATATCGACGCATACACCGGCGAGCATTTGGGCGGCGATGGCTTTTGATCGCACGCGCATCGCATGATTTCCAGTTTTTCTCTGTGTTTGCGTCAGAAAATCGGGCAAACTAATCCCGCAAACCAACAAAAGGAGGTCATGCAAAATGGATCATACGCATTGCAAGGCAAACAAGTCCATCGAGTGCAGCGTTTACTCCTGCAACAATCATTGCGGCACGGAAAACTACTGCTCGCTGGATAAGGTAAAAATCGGCACGCACGAGTGCGACCCCACGGTTGACCAGTGCACCGACTGCCTTTCGTTCGAACGAAAGTAATTTCTCCTCAGACGCAAAAATCAGGCGAAAAGCATTGCTTTTCGCCTGATTTTCTATGATCGTTATCTGCGGCCGCCGCCAAAGCCACCGCCGCCGCGAGAGCTTCCTCCGAAGCTTCCGCCGCGCGAGCCGCCACCAAAGCCGCCGCCGCGCGAGCCGCCGCTGCGTGAACCGCCGCCAAAGCTTCCCCCACGGGAGCTTCCGCCAAAACTGCTTCCACGCGTACTGCTGCCAAAGCCGCCGCTGCTGCGAGGCGGGCTGCTGGGACGCGATGTGCCGCCGGGTCGTCCGCCCATACCCGGACCGCCAGGGCCGGGACGCGGTCCACCGCCCATCGGTCCTCCGGGAGGAGGTGGAGGCGGCATATGATGGTGATGATGAAACCATGGGCGCGGTCTGCCAAAGAAGAACACCGGCCCGCCATAGCTTCTGCGCCCGATCGACGAGATCAGCGCCACAATCACAATCAGCACAACCAGAATAATCAATACTGCCATAATGCTATCGCCCCGGCTTTCGCCGCTGCCTGCCGTCTGCTTCTGCGGCAGATTCTTCCCGTACCAGTCGGAAAGTCCGTTCATCAGCGTCAGCAGCTGCTTTCCGGCCTTGCTGGTATAGATATCGTCCGTCAGGCTCTGTCGGAAGAGAATCTCCAGCTCATTGTCAACATAGTCCGCCAAATCATCGCCAGGGACAGCGTACCATTCCTGATCGCCCGTAACGATCAAAACGCTCAGATCCGACTCGCCGAGTCCCAGATCATAGCCCGCGTCATATGCCGCGTCTACAATGCTGCCGCCGTCATAGGCATCTGTAATCTTGATTCCTACGATGCTGCCATAGCGATAGTCCAGCGCTGCATCATACTCGCTGAGCTTTGTAATTTCACTTGTGCTCAGCGTCCCGGTTTCATCCGAGATAAACTTCTCATACTCCGACGCATGCTCCTTTGCCCAGTCCTGCGCCGCGGACGCGGAATCCGGCGTATAGGGCTGCTGCGTCTTATGCAGCTGACCGAATACCAGCGAAAGGACGATTGCAAGCACCAGAATCGTGATCGCGACGCCGTATTTCTTGAAAAATTTCATGTTCTACCCTTTCTTGCGGCAGCCACGCCGCCCGCCTCAGGACTTGCGTGTCTCAAGCAGCTTCTGCTTCAGCTCGCCCTCAATGCGCCGCAGTTCCGTCTCGGCCTCCTGACGCTTCTTCGCGCCCTCGGTCTGGATGGTCAGTACCTCGTCGAGCGTCTGAATCAGGCTCTCGTTCGTGTGCTTCAGCGTCTCAATGTCCACAATGCCGCGCTCCGACTCCTGCGCCGTGGCAACCGTGGCCATCTTCAGCATATCGGCGTTCTTGGTCAAAAGCTCGTTCGTCATATCCGTGACCTTGCGCTGCGCCTCCATGGCACGGCGGGAATTCTCAATACCAAGAGAGATGACCATCTGGTTTTTCCACAGCGGGATGGTGTTCATGATCGAGGTCTGGATTTTCTCAATCATCAGGGAGTCATTATTCTGGATCATGCGGATCTGCGGCGCGGTTTGCAGCGAGATCACGCGCGTCAGCTCCAGATCGTGCAGCTTCTTTTCAAAGCGGACGCACTTGTTTTCAAAGTCATTTGCCGCCTGTGCGTCCTCCGCAAGACCGGTCTGCGCCGCCTTTTCACGCAGCTGAACCAGCGTGGTGGCGCGCTCCGTCTCCACTTTCTTCTTACCGGCCAGAATGTACATGGTCAGCTCTTTGAAGTATTCCAGATTCTTGTCATACATCTGATCCATCACAGCGACGTCTTTCATCAGACGCACCTGATGCTTTTCCAGCTCGCCAGAGATGCGGTCAACATTCGCCTCGGCGCTGCCGTATTTGGCGCGCATCGACTGTGCACTGTTCTCCGCTTTCTGGAACAGGCCTGCAAGCCCCTTTTTCTTTTCCGGCTCGTCGCACGTTTTCAGCTCTACAACGAGGCTGGAAATCATATCGCCAAGTTCGCCGAGGTCTTTCGTCTTGACCTTTTCCAGCGCCGCCTCGGAAAAGTCGGCAATATTCTTCTGCGCAGCAGAGCCGTACTGAATCACCTGATTGGAATCGGTCAGGTCGATCTGGTCGGCAAAGGTCAGAACAGCTTTCTGCTCGGCCTCTGACAGCATCGACATATCCGGGCCTGCCTCGGGCGCTTTTTCTGCCGTCTGCAATGCGTCGTCTTCCTTTACAACAGGAGTTGTATCATCCAAATTGGGCGTCAGCGTCAGCTGCGGGATTTTTTCTTCCATCTTGATCGCTCCTTAAAAATCTTTTACGTTTGTAAGGCCCTCGCTGGCCATCATTTTTTCCATCACCTGAATGTCCGCCGTAATGTCCACGACATTACTTTCAAACAGGCTGTCCAACTGCTTCTGGAACGCTACAATGATCTTGTCCAGCATATTCTCAATCTTTTTCATGCCCTCGTCAATGTTGCCGATGCGCATACCCTGATTTTGAAGCGTGACATACTGGCCAAGCAGCTTGATTGTGGTGGGCAGATAATAGTTGAGGAACTGACGGATCTGACGGAGGTTGTCCGGATGCTGCTCCACAAATGCGAATATTTTCTCCGTCAGGATCTCCAGCTGCTTAATCTGTGCAGACATCTTGAAATCGGGAATTTCATCGTTCAGACGCTGAATTTCCTTTACCGACTCGCGTCCCTTTTGCAGCACCTCGTCAAGTTCGGCGTTTCCGGTGGACTTTGCCGTTTTTTCCTCGGGCTTTGCCTCCGGCTGTGCAGCCGGCTCTGCCGCTTTTGCCTCGGGCTTTTTCGCAGCTTTATCCGGCTCGGCGGCGTTCTCCTCCACCTCTACCATTTTATCCGGGAAAATCATTTTCAGTACAATCATCAGCACAATGGACAGCGCTGCGCAGCCGATGATATCGCCAAGGCTTGAGAGCTTCCCCGAAAACGCCCGCACAATCCAAAGCGCCGCAACGGCATACGGCGGTATGACAGACTTCTTTTTTACCTGCTTCATGTTTGTACCCAGACTTTCTCCATTCGTTTTATAACATCAGTTTTCTATCCTTTATATTAGCCCAGCAACGCAGAAAAGTCAAGGCGCAAACAGGCCGCGCATTGTGTGCCAAACGTATGTCTTTCCGCTGTTTTTCCACGCCGCGCTTGAGCTTTTTTGCGAAATGTAGTATGATAGAAAAAATCCAATGGGGCTGCCATCGGCAGCCCCTATCTCAAGCGGCCGCAGCGGGCTGCGTGGGAAAGAGCCTTGCCAAAGCGCCGCGCCGCACATCCATTACTATGCATCCAGCCTGTCGCTTTGTGCCGGTTTTTACAAATTTCGTACCGGAGGTTTTACCATGAACAAGATTTCCCCCTCAATTCTCTCTGCCGACTTTGTCAATCTGGAACGCGACATCCGCGCGCTGGCGGCCGCCGGTTCTGACTATGTACATATTGACGTAATGGACGGTCTGTTTGTTCCCAACATCTCCATTGGCATTCCGGTGGTCGCTGCCATCCGTAAAATTACCGATCTGCCGCTGGACGTGCATCTGATGATTGACCGCCCCATCCGATATGTTGAGCGCTTCTGTCAGGTGGGCGCAGATATTCTGACCGTCCATGTGGAGGCCGACACCGAGGAAAACACACTGGAAGCACTGCGCAAAATTAAGGCCTGCGGCGTGCGCCCCGCCATCTGCGTCAAACCCAAAACGCCCGCCGAGGCAGTTCTCCCCTATCTTGATCTGTGCAGTCTGATTCTGGTCATGACCGTAGAACCGGGCTTTGGCGGCCAGTCGTTCATGGCCGACATGATGCCCAAGGTTCAGCAAATCCGCAAGTACATCGACGAGCGCAACCCCGCGTGTGAGCTGGAGGTTGACGGCGGCGTGAATGAACAGACAAGCCGCGTCTGCAAGGATGTCGGCGCAAACGTGCTGGTCGCCGGCAGCGCCTATTTTAAAGCCGCTGACAAGCCTGCGTTCGTCCGCGCCATTCAGGCGGACTGAGCAGCTCCAGCAGGAGATCACAGCCGCGTACGAGGTTAAGGTATAAAAGCAAGTGTCTGTGTATGGCAACGCCATACACAGGCACTTCTGTTATTATTTAGAGCTCTCGCTGCTTTGCAGCGTATTCATACGCCAGCTTGTACTGTTCCGTCTCCTTATAGCATTTTTCCAGTCCCGCATACAGCTCCCGCTGTAAAAGCTTTGGCAGTGTGCCGGTTTCCTGTGCCTGCTGAAAATAGAGGACGGCGTTTTCATACTGCTCCTTGCGGTTCGCAATCCGCCCGCGCAGAATCAGATACTCCGCTCTGTCCGCATCCGGCAGCTCGGCAATCGACCAGATTTCGCGTTCTGCGGCCTGGATGTGCTCCTGTTCCAGATGATAGTGCGCCATCAAAAGATGATACCGCACGTCCGCGTGCAGCTGCGCATATGTCTCACGGAACGCAGCCGCCGCCTCGTCGGCATTTTCGCCCACCGACATGCAGCAGCGCGCCAGAACGCCCTGCACCGCAAAGCGCAGCTCAGTCATGGGATATAGGCACTTTTCTGCGCACGCAAGCGCCTGCTGTGCAAGCGTCTTTGCCTCTGCAAACCGTTCCTGCATCAGTGCCTGCTCGGAAAGCTGCTGCGCGCACAGCGCACGCATCCATAAAATGCGCTCATCGTCGCTGCTTTTTTCCTGCTGCAAGAGCGTCATACACGCGTCATACTGTCCGTCGCGTAAAAGCGCGCGCGCCTGCGCCACATGGTCGTCCGACTCCAAATCCCCCGGCGACAACAGCCAGCCCACGCTGACCTCCAGTGTCTCGGCGATGTGCTCGAGCGTGCGCATGGAGGGCGTCGCCTGATCATTCTCAATCTGCGAGAGCATATTGCGTGTGACGCAGTCGCCTGCAAGCTCGCTCTGTGTCAGTCCACGCATCAGCCGCACCTTTCGGATTTTCTGTCCAAGCGTCATCTGCCGCCCCTCCCCGGAAATATCGAATATGTAAATATCATTTACTAAAATTGTAGCACATAGCTTGGCCAAACGCAAGAAAAAGCGCCGCAAACGCGGCGCTTTTAAGATTTTCATCTGCAAAAGCAGGCTGCCAACCGGCAGCCTGCTTTGATTTGAATTGCCTGATTAGAAAATACCCTGCTGGTACATGGCCTCTGCAACTTTCTTGAAGCCGGCGATGTTTGCGCCCGCAACCAGATCGTAGCCCAGACCGTACTCCTCGGCAGCCTCTGCTGAAACCTTGTGGATATTCTTCATCATCTTGTGCAGCTGTGCGTCAACCTCTTCTGCCGTCCAGACAAGACGCTCGGAGTTCTGGCTCATTTCGAGGCCGGACACGCCGACACCGCCGGCGTTGACCGCCTTGGACGGAGCGACAATCATGTGCTTCTGACCGCGCAGGAAGTTGAGCGCATCGTTCGTCGTCGGCATATTGGCGACCTCGATGTAGTACTTAACGCCGGAAGCCGCGATCTTTTCGGCAGACTCCATGCGAACATCGTTCTGCGTGGCAGCCGGCATATAGACGTCAACATCCTTCACGCCCCAGCACTTCTCGCCCGGAACAAATTCCACGCCATACTTGTCGGCATATGGCTTGCAGTGCATCGGATCTTTTGCGCGCATCTCAAGGATGAAGTCCAGCTTTTCGCCAGTCACGCCGTCCGGATCATGGATATAGCCGTCAGGACCTGCAAAGTATGTAACCTTAGCGCCGAGCTCTGCAGCTTTCTTCATAATGCCCCAGCCCACGTTGCCGTAGCCGGAAATCGCAAGGCGCTTGCCCTCGATGGAGTCGTTCTCGTGCTTCAGAACCTCCTGGAGATAGTAGACCGCGCCATAGCCGGTTGCCTCCGGACGAATCAGCGAGCCGCCATAGCTCATGCCCTTGCCGGTCAGAACACCGTTTTCCCAAACACCCTTGAGGCGGCGATACTGGCCGAACAGATAGCCGATTTCGCGGCCGCCAACGCCCATATCGCCTGCTGGAACGTCGATATCCGGTCCGATATAGCGATAGAGCGCCGTCATGAAGCTCTGGCAGAAGCGCATGACCTCTGCGTCAGACTTGCCGGCGGGGTCAAAGTCAGAGCCGCCCTTTGCGCCGCCCATAGGCAGGCCGGTCAGGGAGTTCTTGAACGTCTGCTCAAAGCCGAGGAACTTGATAATGCCCTCATAGACGTTCTTCTGGAAGCGGATGCCGCCCTTGTACGGGCCGATCGCGCCGTTAAACTGGCAACGCCAGCCGCGGTTGGTATGATAGTTGCCGTTGTCGTCCATCCAGCAAACGCGGAACGTGAACATTCTTTCCGGCTCGACCATTCTCTTCAGAAGATCGACTTTCTCATACTCCGGATGCGCATCCATAATGGGGGATACGGAAGAGAGAACCTCCTCAACGGTCTGAACGAATTCAGGCTCGTTGGCGTGCGTCTGCTTGACGTAGTCGATGACACTTGCAACGTATGCGTTCATAATGGTAAATCCTCCTCAAAAAGATACCTTACATTCCCGGCGAACCGGTAAAATTATCATAGCGCACTTTTTAACAATTTTCAATGCCTGTCGCATATAAAAATTGTGAAACTTGATTTCATCAAGCGTTAAAATTCCGAATGATATCCACGATCTCCGCGCCAATACGCTTCTGCGCCTCCACGGTGGCCGCGCCGATATGCGGCGTGCAGGAGACCATAGGATGGCTGTAGAGCGCCTTGTTGCTGGCGGGCTCGTCAGCGTAGACATCAAGGCCTGCCGCACGAACCTTGCCGCTGTTGAGCGCGTCAAGCAGTGCAGCCTCGTCCACGTTTGTGCCGCGGGAGGTGTTGATGATCACGACGCCGTCTTTCATCTTTGCGATGCGCTCCGCGTTAATCAGCGCGCCGCCGTCAACGGCCGGTGCATGAACCGAGATGAAATCGGCCCTGGCCAGAAGCTCGTCCATCTCCACGTACGGAATACCAAGCTGCTCTTCGATGCCGGGGATGTGATAGATATCAAACGCAATAACATCCATGCCGATGGCCTTGGCCATGACGCCGAGGTGCTGGCCAATGCGGCCAAAGCCCACGATGCCAAGCGTCTTGCCCTGAAGCTCGATGCCCTTGCCATAGGCTTTCTTTTCCCACTTGTCCTCGCGCATGGTGTGACCCGCAATGGACAGATAGCGCGCGCAGGAGAACATATGCCCCATGGCGAGCTCGGCAACGGACTGCGACGATGCCTTGGGGGTGTTTTTTACGGTAATGCCGTTTGCCTCGGCATACTTTACGTCGATGTTGTCCACACCAACGCCGCCGCGGATGATCAGCTTTAGCTTGCCGCCCTTGGCCTCGTCGATGTGGTTCGCGCGAACCTTGGTCTTGGAGCGCACAACCACCGCGTCAAACTCACGCAGCGCCGCGCCAAGCTCTTCGGGTGCATAAAACTGCTCTACAACGTCGTGCCCCGCCTCACGAAGCTGTGCCATAGCGGTCTTGTCCATACCGTCGGTAACGAGAATACGCATATCAAACTCTCCTTATTTTGAACTTTTTCTCCGATTTTTCGGTTCTTGGTGGAAAACACGGCGCGACAGGTTCTGCCGCGCCCTGTATGGATTATTTGCCGTAATTTGCTTCAAAATTCTTCAGGAACTCGACCAGCGCCTCTACGCCCTCCTTGGGCATGGCGTTATAGATCGACGCACGCAGGCCGCCGACCGACTTGTGACCCTTGAGGTTGTCATAGCCCGCCGCCTTGGTTGCCGCAACAACCTCCGCGTCCAGCTCCTTGGAGTCGGTGACAAACGGAATGTTCATCAGGCTGCGGAATTCGGGCTCAACCGTACCCTTGAACATCTTGGACGAGTCGAGGAAGTCATAGAACACCTTAGCCTTGTCCAGATTGCGCTTATGCATCTCTTCCAGACCGCCGATGCTCTTGAGGTACTTGAACACCTTGCCGCAGCAGTAGATGGCCCAGCAGTTGGGGGTGTTGTA
>CAKTUT010000058.1 GCA_934621665.1 uncultured Oscillospiraceae bacterium
ACGGGCTCGGTATGCAATTGTATCGAATCGCGCTGCGGTTTTTCTTTCATAACGCTCTGACGAACTGCCTCATACAACAAAATTGCCGCTGCCGCCGACGCGTTGAGTGACGAAATTCTGCCTTTCATGGGGATGCTGACCTTAAAGTCGCAGCTCTCGGCGACAAGGCGGCTCATACCCTCGCCCTCGTTTCCGATGACAATGGCCGCCGCACCGGCAAGGTCTGCCTGATAAAGCGGCGTTGCGCCGTCGGCCGCCGTACCGTAGATCCAAACGCCGCGCTCCTTGAGCTCTTTGATCGCCGCTGTGATATTATTGACGCGTGCCACCGGCATATACTCCACCGCGCCGGCCGAGGCCTTGCCCACAACCGCCGTCAGTCCCACGCTGCGGCGCTTGGGGATGATAATGCCGTGCGCGCCCGCACACTCGGCAGTACGCATGATCGCGCCCAGATTGTGCGGGTCGGTCAGCTCGTCGCAGATGACAATCAGAGGTTGCTCGCCGCTTTGCGCCGCGCGGTCAAAAATATCGTCGATACTGGCATAGCTGTGTGCCGCCGTCACGGCAATCACGCCCTGATGCGCGCCGGTGGCGCTCATCTGATCAAGCTTTCTGCGGTCTGTCTCCACAACCACCGCGCCCGCCTGCTTTGCCATCGCAGCCAGCCGCGCAAGTGCGCGGTCGGTATCTCCCGCGGCGATATAGACTTTGTCCACCGTCCGTCCCGCAGCTAGCGCCTCAGTCAGTGCATTGCGCCCCTCCAGCAGATTTTCCGCCGTGTCGGCGTCGTATTCGCGTTCGCGCTCCCGCACGCCGGGGCGCGCGCCGCCCTGACGGCGGAACGTATCGTTTCTCTTCTGATTGTCTCTCATATTCGTTTCTCCCGCCGCAAAGCGCAGCGTTTTTAAAATATTTTTTCATGTCTTTGCGTAAGGCACTCTTCGCCCATTGTGTGGATATTATAACAGACTCAGACATGGGAAACAACATTTTCAAAAAGGAAATTCACAGAAAATTTACCGCTTGTTCGTGCGCCGCTCCTTGTAAAAACTAAGTTCGTGTGATAAGATGTTCCCACTGTGAAAATGTAGGATATTCCATACCTTTTCAGGAAAGAAGGTGCTGGACTTGAATCAAGATCCAAAGAAAAAGAATCAGAATAACCAGAATAACGATTCTTCCAACAACGATGACGACCGCCGCGGCAAGCGGATTATTCTTTTGGTCGTTGCGGCGCTGGTTGCCGTTTTACTGATTAACTCGCTCTACGCCTCCATCTCAAACGCCTACCTGACAGAAATCCGCTATGACGAATTTCTCGACATGGTTGACAGCGGCGAAATTTACTCGGTAGAGTTCCAGTCTGACCGCGTGGTCATCACGCCCACGTCCGAGGCGGATAAGCCGATCGGCAAGCAGAAGCTCTATTATACCGGCCTGCTTCCCAATCAGGACACCACCGAGCTTGCCGATGAGCTCCGCGCACGCGGCGCGCAGTTTCAGGTAAAGATTGTTGAGGAAATGAGCCCCATCGTCTCGTTCCTTATCTCGTGGGTCATCCCCGTGGCGGTGATGTACCTGCTGTTCAGCCTGCTCATGCGCAGCATGACCAAGAAAATGGGCGGCGGCGGAATTGGCGGCTTCGGCATCGGCGAAAACAAGGCCAAGGTCTATATGGAAAAATCCACCGGCGTTACGTTTGCCGATGTTGCCGGTCAGGACGAGGCAAAGGAGTCGCTTGTTGAGATCATCGACTTCCTGCACAACCCGCAGAAATATGCCGCCATCGGCGCAAAGCTCCCCAAGGGTGCGCTTCTGGTCGGCTCACCCGGCACAGGCAAAACGCTGCTTGCCAAGGCCGTTGCGGGTGAGGCAAACGTGCCGTTTTTCTCCATCTCCGGCTCTGATTTTGTCGAAATGTTCGTCGGCGTTGGTGCAAGCCGCGTAAGGAGCCTGTTCCAGGAGGCAAACAAGGTTGCTCCTGCCATTATCTTCATTGATGAGATCGACGCCATTGGCCGTACGCGTGACAGTAAGTTCGGTGGCAATGACGAGCGCGAACAGACGCTCAACCAGCTGCTTGCTGAAATCGACGGCTTCGACTCCAGCAAAGGCGTTGTCATTCTGGCCGCCACCAACCGCCCTGAGATTCTGGATAAGGCGCTTTTGCGCGCGGGACGCTTTGACCGCCGCATCATCGTTGACCGTCCGAATCTTCAGGGCCGCTATCAGACGCTGCGCGTCCACACGCGCAACATCAAGCTCTCCGAGGACGTCGATCTGCATAAGCTTGCGCAGGTCACGGCCGGCGCAGTGGGCGCTGACCTTGCAAATCTGGTCAATGAAGCGGCGCTGCGCGCCGTGCGTCAGGGACGCAAGACCGTCAACCAGCAGGATCTGCTTGCATCGTTTGAGACGGTCATCGCCGGTACAGAAAAAAAGGGCACTGTCCTGACCGACATGGAAAAGCGTATCGTCTCGTACCATGAGGTCGGCCACGCGCTGGTCGCCGCGCTGCAAAAGCACACGCAGCCCGTCTCCAAGATCACCATCGTCCCGCATACCTCCGGCGCGCTGGGCTATACCATGCAGATGCCCGAGGAAGAGAAATTTCTGTCCAGTAAAGAGGAGCTGATTGTTGAGCTGCAAACACTGCTGGGCGGCCGCGCCGCTGAGCAGACTGTGTTCGGCATCCAGACCACCGGCGCTTCCAACGACATTGAACGTGCAACCGACCTTGCCCGCAAGATGGTCACGCAGTATGGCATGAGCGACAAGTTCGGCCTGATGGCGCTTTCCTCCGTCTCTAACCCCTATCTTGACGGCAGCACCATGATGAACTGCGCCGACTCCACTGCCTCGGCGGCAGACGAGGAAATTCAGTCGCTGCTGGCAAAGTGCTATGCCGACGCGAAGAAGATTCTTGCCGCGCATCGCAGTCTGCTCGATGAAATTGCGCTGTATCTGCTGCAAAAGGAAACCATCACCGGTGACGAGCTGATGGCCTATATCAACGCCGACAAGGCAAAGCTCCCGGAAACAACCGGTGCGTGCGCCGATACAGACGCGCAGTCCGCTTCAGACACGTCCGCGTCTGATTCTGTCGAAAACAGCGCGCAGCCGGACTCTTCCGCACAGAGCAACTGACCCATTTTAAAAAGTAACAAATTTCAAGCCCGCTCCACACAGATTTCCCGTGTGGAGCGTGTCTTGCACATAAGGAGTGTAGTTCATGACGGAAACAGACGTCGCAGCCCTCGCCGGTGAAATCGGCGCACAGCTTGCCGCCACCAGCGATAGCGCCCAGTCTTTCTGGGACAAATATCTCGGCTCTCACGCGCTTTCCAAGATCCTTGCCGCAGCCATTTTGCTGGTCTGCTGCGTGGTGTTCATCAAAATTCTCATGCGGCTGACAAACCGCGTCCTCAGTCGTTCCAAAATTGACAAGAGCGCCCACGGCTTTATCCGTACCATGGTGCGGATGGTGCTGGTGTTCATCGCAATTATGCTCATTGCCGGGACGCTCGGCGTTGACACGTCATCGCTGCTGGCTATTTTCAGCATCGCCGGTCTTGCCATTTCCCTGTCGGTGCAGAACGCCCTGTCCAATACCGTCAGCGCCGTCATGCTGCTCACGTCAAAGCCCTATAAGATCGGCGACTATATTGCGGTTGCCGGGCTTGAGGGCACAGTGCGCGAAATCGGAATCATCTACACCCGCCTTGTCAGCGTAGACGGCAAGGACATCCGCATTCCCAACAGTCAGGTGCTCTCCGGCAGCATCACAAACTACTCCTCCGAGGAAAACCGCCGCGTCATGATGACGCTCTCGGCCAGCTATGACGACGACATCGACAAGGTCAAGGCCGCCCTTATCCGCGCGGCGCAGGACGAGCGCATCGTTACGTCCGAGCCTGTCTTTGCCCGCGTCACCAAATATGCCGACAGCTGCATCGAGTATTCGCTGCGCTTTCTGGTGCGCAGCGCCGACTATTGGCCGGTGTACTTCGACGTGCTGGAAAACGTCAAGCGCGTGTTTGATGAAGAGGGTATCCAGATGACGTACCCGCATCTCAATGTCCATACCGTAAACTGAAATGCTGTATGGCACACCGCGCAGTGCGCGGTGTGCCATTCTTTTAATTTATGAAGAATTATAAAGACAGATTGACAGTTTTCCCGTTTTCTGCTAGTTTAACAGTATCCGGTACGCCATCCAACCGCCCGCGATAAAACGGAGGTTAAACGATGCAGAAACCCAAGAAAAGTTTCTTCCTCAGGCACAAATTTCTGACGTTTTTGCTTCTCCTGCTGCTGTTCCTGCTCTGGTTTCACTGGCCGCGCCCGCTTCTGACCGGACTCACTCTGCGCGAAGCGCAGAATGACTCCAAAACCCACATTCGTGTCGATCGCCATATCAACGGTGAGTACGCTGACGTTACCGGCCAGATTGACCTCGACGCGCTGATTGACCGGCTGGCGCATACGCGCACCGTGCGCTTTATTGGCTCTATCTATGGTACAAGCTACTCCGGTTTTGCCTCATACTACGTAATCAATCTCTATCTGCCTGGCCGCTGCATTCGGCTTCCGCTCGGCGAAAACGATCCGGAATACGGCCTTGACACCATGAATCAGGCGTACCTCTCCGGCGAATATCTTCTTGGGATTCATTGGCAGGTTTTGGATTATCAGGATGTCATCGCATTTCTGGACAATATGCTGACATCAAAAGATTGATCTTTCATATTCCGAACTGCCATTGAAACGGAGGTTATACTGATGCCATTACCCAATCAAAATTTCTTCACGCGGCACAAAAAACTGATTGTCATTCTCGCCATTCTGCTCCTCATTGCGGCGACGCTGACATGGTATCACTGGCCACGTCCGCTTCTTTCCGGCAAGCTTTTGTGTGAGGCGCAGGATGAGGTACGAACCACATTTCACGTCTTTCAATACGTCGATGGCAAAGCGGTAGAGGTCACTGACCGGATTGACCGTGCCGCCGTGACGGAGCTTTTGTCAAAAACGCGTGCTGTCCGTCATTACTCCACAGGGGACGGTGTGGAGGCAAAATACATCCGCTACACGATTGACTACGGCATAGGCCTCGGTATTCGCGTTGGAGAGCCGGTTCTCCCCTATTTTGCCATGAACTATGCTTATCTCACCAGCTCCGGCTGGCTTAGACCTATGTGGAAGCTGCTGGACTATGAGGAAGTCATTGCGCTTTTAGACAATATGCTGGCACAAAACTGAATTCCCGTTTCACCCGCAATCCGCCGGACTTTGGAGTAACTTCCAAAGTCCGGCATTTTGTACAGTTTTCATACTTTCTTTTCTACACGGCTCGATATTTTGCGCCCCTCTCCGGTTGACATTCCGTCCCCCGCTTGGTAGAATGGAGTAAACTGTGTCGGTGTATGTCTACCCGAAAAAATTGCTGCGCCAAGGCAGCTTTCGGCATACATCGAAACCTTTCCCCGCGCGGCGCGGCGGAGCATCCGGCGTGCCGTCCAACCAGAAGAGAATCATGTTTAGGAGGATACATCATCAATGGATTGGGAACGCTTAATCACAATTGAGCAGATGGAAGCCGCAACCAACGAGCTGCTGGAGACCGGCAAGAAAGTCGGCGCAGACTCCTGGCAGCAGCGTGTCAAGAACCAGACGCCGCACTGCGGCTTTGGTGAGGCCGGTACCTGCTGCCGCATCTGCTCCATGGGTCCGTGCCGCATCACGCCGAAGTCCCCGCGCGGCATCTGCGGCTGCGACGTTCACGGCATCGTTGGCCGCAACTATCTGCGCTTCACCGCAGGCGGTTCTGCCACGCACTCTGACCACGGCCGTCAGATCTGCCACACTCTGTATCAGACAAAAGAGGGCGGCGCTTATCAGGTCAAAGATCCTGAAAAGCTGATCCGCATCGCCAAGGAATGGAACATCGAGACCGAAGGCCGCGATATCTATGATCTGGCGCACGAGGTTGCCGAAACCGGCCTGATGGAATATGGCAAGCCGTTCGGCGTACAGCGCTTCCTCAAGCGCGCACCTGAGCACACGCAGGAGCTGTGGCACAACGCAGACGTTGAGCCGCGCGCCATCGACCGCGAGGTCTCCCAGTCCATGCACATGACGCATATGGGCTGCTCTTCCCTGCCTGAGGCACTCATCAAGCAGTCGCTGCGCGCCGGTCTGTCCGACGGCTGGGGCGGCTCGATGATGGGTACGGAGTTCTCCGACGTTCTGTTCGGCACGCCGCGTCCCGTTGACACCACCGCCAACATCGGCGTTATGGAAAAGGACATGGTCAACATCATTGTCCACGGCCATGACCCCTCGCTGTCCGAAATGATCGTTTTCTATGCACAGGATCCTGAGATGATCGCGCTTGCCAAGGAAAACGGTGCCAAGGGCATCAACATCGCCGGTGTCTGCTGCACCGGCAACGAAGTCGCCATGCGTCAGGGCATTCCCATGGCCGGCAACTTCCTGCAGCAGGAAAACGTCGTTCTGACAGGTGCCTGCGAAGCCATCGTTGTTGACGTCCAGTGTATCTTCCCTGCACTCGGCCCGCTGTCCAAGTGCTTCCATACCAAGTTCATCACCACCTCCCCCATCGCCCGGATGCCCGACTCCGACTTCATCGAGTTCCATGAGGACACCGCTGCCGAAAACGCAAAGGCGATTGTCAGAATGGCGGTTGAGAACTTCAAAAACCGCAACCCCGAGCTGGTCAACATTCCCCAGCTCAAGACCAAGGCTCGCGTGGGCTACTCGGTCGAGGCCATCAAGAAAGAGCTCGACGGCGTCACCAACTCCCACGTGGACATCACCGGCACAACCCGCCCGCTGGTTGACGTTGTCAAATCCGGCGTTCTGCGCGGCGCAGTTGCCATGGTCGGCTGCAACAACCCCAAGGTTCGTCCCGACTACGCACATATTGAGCTCATGAAGAAGCTGCTGAAGAACGACATCATCGTCATTCTCTCCGGCTGCTCGGCACAGGCTGCCGCCAAGGCCGGCCTCATGGATCCCGAAGCCAAGGAATACTGCGGCGAGGGTCTGCGCCGTGTCTGCGAGCTGGTCGGCATTCCGCCGGTTCTGCACATGGGCTCCTGCGTTGATATTTCCCGTATGATGATTCTGGCCTCGGATATCGCCAAGGACTGGGGCATCAACATCTCCCAGATTCCGCTGTGCGGCTGCGCACCTGAATGGATGTCTGAAAAGGCGGTCTCCATCGGCAACTACGTCGTCGCCACCGGCATCGACACGTTCCTCGGCGTTGATCCCTACTCCAAGGGCTCGAGTGAAATCACCGAGCTGCTTCAGGGTGAGACCGGCTGCAAGGAATGGGTTGAGGCGCACTTCGTCGTCGAAACCGACATTGACAAGCTCGGCGATAAGATGATTGAATGCATCGAAGCAAAGCGCGCAGCGCTCGGCATCTGATTACTGATTGAAGAAGGTCTTTCCCCTATGAAAGTAGCGATCACCGGAAAGGGCGGCGTCGGCAAAACGACGCTTGCCTCCACACTTGCAAGACTCTATGCCGACGAGGGCAGGACGGTTCTGGCCGCCGACGTTGATCCCGACGCAAACCTCGGTCTGGCGCTTGGTCTGACGGAGGAGGAGGTCAACTCCATCGTCCCCGTCTCCAAGATGAAGCAGCTTGCCAAGGAACGCACCGGCGTCAACGATATGAACAGCTTTTATAAGCTCAATCCCGAGGTCTCCGACCTGCCGGACAAGCTTGCCAAGGACATCAACGGTGTCAAGCTTCTCGTCATGGGCACGGTCGATACCGGCGGCGCTGGCTGCGTCTGCCCCGAGCACGTGATGCTCAAGGCGCTGCTGTCCAGCCTTGTGTTCCGCAAGGATGACGTTGTCGTCATGGATATGGAAGCCGGACTTGAGCATCTCGGACGCGGCACGGCCAGCATGGTTGACCGCTTCATCGTTGTCATTGAGCCCGGCGCGCGCAGCGTGCAGACCTATGAAAAGGTCAAAAAGCTTGCCGCCGATCTTGGCATCCGCAGCGTATCGGTTGTCGCAAACAAGGTTCGCGACGAATCCGACGAAGCATTTGTCCGCAGCCGCATCCCGGAGGACGCGCTGCTCGGTATGATCCACTACAACGCCGACGTCATCGACGCCGACCGCAGAGGCCTTTCTCCCTACGATTGCAGCCCCGCGGCGCTGGAGGAAATCCGCGCCATCAAGGCAAAGATCGACTCTCAAGAACGAATCTGAAAGGAATGAAACGCATACATGAAGACTTTGTTTGAACGCGTCTTCAACGGCTCTGACGAAATGTTTGCCAAGGCCGAAGAAGAAGTCAATAAAATTGTCGCCGAGGTCGGCCCTGACGCGCCCCTCGCCCTGCCCAGCACAGCCTATTTTCTGGCCTGCATCTACGCCTATATCGGCAAAAAGGTTACCACTACCGGTGAGCTTCAGGCTGCTCTGGCCGACGTTAAGGCCATGATGCTGCGCGAAAAGCGCACCCACTCCATCTTCCAGTCCGGCGTTGGCACGGCCATTGCCGCTGAAATGATCGAAGCCTGCAAGTACGTCAAAACCCAGACGCCGTATGAGGGCACTGCCTATCACGGCCACTTCAC
Source organism: uncultured Oscillospiraceae bacterium (assembly GCA_934621665.1). Lineage (GTDB taxonomy): Bacteria > Bacillota > Clostridia > Oscillospirales > Oscillospiraceae > CAG-170. The sequence goes on from CAKTUT010000058.1 coordinate 8,634, forward strand.
CGACGCTGAGGTTCGTGAGCTCGGTGTTCCGCTGGTTACCGGCGATATCCCCGGCTTTGTCGTCATGATTGGCCCTGCTCCCTCCACTGAGGAAGCGGTTGAGACCATCAAGGGCTATCAGTCCCGCGGTATTTTCGTATTCCTGATCGGCGGCATCATTGAGCAGGCTGTTGAAGCCGGTCTGTCCATGAGCTTCCCCGTCCGCGTTGTCCCCGTCGGCGAGGACATCTGGTCTGTCGGCCATGTCATCTCTCTGGTTGTCCGCGCGGCCATGATCTTCGGCGCCATCCAGCCGGGCGACGTTGAGGGCTTCCACAAGTACACGTTTGAGCGCATCAACGCGTTCGTCAACGCCTATAAGCCCGTCAACGACATCACCGTCGCCTGCGGCGCCGGCGCAATCAAGCTCGGCTTCCCGGTTATCACCAACGACCACGATGATATGTGGGCAGTTCCCAAGTCCCTGATCATCTATGATGACACCAAGGACTGGATCGACACCTCCATCGAGGCGCGCGGCATCAAGCTGAAAATCACAAAGATCGACATCCCCGTTTCGTTCTCCTCCGCATTCGAGGGTGAAATCATCCGTAAGGGCGATATGCAGATCGAAATCGACGGTTCACGCAAGGACTGCTTTGAGCTGGTCACCACCAAGGACGCCTCCGAGGTTGAGGATCACAAGATTGAGGTCGTCGGTCCTGAAATCGACGAATTCCCTGTCGGCTCGAAAATTTCCCTCAGCTACACGGTCGATGTTGCCGGCAAGTCCATGCAGCCCGACTTTGAGCCCGTCTTTGAGCGTAAGATTCACTCGTTCCTCAACTGCGTTGAGGGCTTGATGCACACCGGCCAGCGTGACATGATCCGTGTCCGTATCAGCAAGGCTGACTTTGACGCCGGCTTCAAGTTCCGCCACATCGGCGAGGTGCTCTACGCCAAGATCAAGTCCGAATTTGACACCGTCGTTGACAAGTGTCAGGTTCGCATCGTTGTCGGCGACGAGGCAAATGC
>CAKTUT010000059.1 GCA_934621665.1 uncultured Oscillospiraceae bacterium
CATTATATGCCCGCCACCTCATGCAGAATCTCCTGCATTTCATCCCACTTCTGCTCCATATCCCACACCAGCTTCAGCTGCGTGCGGGCGCGGTCAAGATTATGTCCCGGCCGCTGGATGGCAAAATAGATATCGCCGTCGATATGATCTTTCAGGAATCGCAGGCCAACCTCCGCCGTCATGACTTTTGCGCCAAGCGGCAGCGTGCGGATTTCCTCCTCCGTCAGCGTGTCGCCGCACGCATCAAGATAACCCTGCAAGAATGCGCGGTACATCGGCAGGCTCATGCTGACCTTGTCAAGATCGCGCTCATCCTCCAGCGCCGTGGACGCGCCAAAGCGGATGGCGTCGCCAAAGTCGCACGCCGTCAGTCCCGGCATGACCGTATCCAGATCAAGCACGCACAGCGGCTTCCCGGCCTCGTCAAACAGGACGTTATTGAGCTTGGTGTCGTTGTGCGTCACGCGCAGCGGGAGCTTTCCCGCCGCCTGTAAGCGGCACAGCTCACCCAGCGCCTCTTCCCGCGCAAACAGGAAGTCCAGCTCGGGCTGCACCTCAGCGCAACGTCCGGCCGCGTCGGTCTTTACCGACTCGTGCAGCTGGCGGAAGCGGTCAATGGTATCATGAAAATGCGGAATGGTCTCATAGAGCGTTTCAGCCGGGAAATCAGCCAGCGCCCGCTGGAAGCCGCCAAAGGCAACTGCCGCCTGATAAAAATCGTTCGTATCGCGCGGAAGCTCCAGACATACGCCGCCGGAGATAAACTCATACGCGCGCCAGAACTCGCCCGACTCGTCATAGTAGAACTTCTTCCCGTCCTTTGCCGGAACCAGCTGGAGCGTTTTCTGTGCGCCGGGGATGCCTGCAATATAGTGCGTCACGGCGTCGATGTTGCCGATGAGCTGCTCGGGGTTGCGGAACGCAACCTGATTGATGCGCTGAAGCGTATATTCCTTGCCGCTGTCGCACGTCACGTGGAATGTGCGGTTAATATGACCCGTGCCAAAGGGCTTGCACGAAACGGGCTTGCCCTCAAAGCAGAACTGCTGCAAAATCTGTTCCATTCCAGAACCTCTTTTTTTCTTTTTCAGTGCGCAATTTCACGCATTTTTTGATTATACCTTTTCTGGCAAAATCAGTCAACCGTTATTTGCGTTTTTCAACCTATTTTATGCCGGATTCAGCGAAAATGTCATCAAAACCGGCTGATGATCGGAGCATGCAAAGCCCATTTCGTATACTTTTGCCGCGCTGACCGTCACATTGTCCGACACAATAAAGCCATCCACCGTCAAAAGCAGCTGTCCGTCCGTCCCATACGGCGCGTCGGCGTTGCGGCAGCTGGGAACGGGATTCTCCTCGTCCAGCGGCGCAACCAGCCGCAGTTCCTTGCTTTCAAACAGCTCTGTCTTAACCGGCTGCGCCCACGTATAGTCTCCTGTGCTCACGCCGAACCATGCGCCGCTGTCACCAAGCAGATCCTTGTTGAAGTCGCCGCCGCCGACAACGTAGTTGCCCGCGTCGTATTCCGCCTGCATATCCGCCAGCAGCATTTCCAGCTGTTCGTCGGCAATTTTCCCGTCGGAGGTGTAGGCCGACAGGTGGAAATTGTAAAGGCACAGCGTCTTGCCGTTTTCCACCGGGATGCGCGAAACGCTGTAGCAGCGGTCAAGATCAAGCAGCTTTGTAAAGCCCGTCTCCACCGGCAGACTCCGCCGCAGCGCGCTGTCAATTGTCAGCGACGACACCGTCAGTATGCCCGAGCGCGATGCGCCGTGCGGCTGCGTCAGCGGATAAAACAAAAACGGTGAGTCATAGTTAACGGCGTATACGCTGTCGCATGACGCTGCCGTGCCGAAATTCCGCAGATAGTCAGCCTCGTCCACATGATAGGTGCGCGTGGAGTTATAGTCCACCTCCTGCAATAAATACAGGTCTGGCGAAAGTGCCTGCACAATTTCCGCAATGTCCTGTAAATTTTCGTTCAGACGCTCCTTTGACCATGCCCACGACTGGCTGCCGCCATCCATAAAGAAGCTGTAGTCATCCTCATATGCGCCAAAGCCGATGTTCCATGAGATAAGCTGATACGGCGTATCAGTCTGCGCCGCGTGCGTCTGGCCGGAGGCGACGTCCAGCGTCTGCCGGTCGGCAATGCGGTGATAGTCCGCGAACACATACGCAACATACGCGCCCACAATGACCACCAGCACCAGTAACGCAATCCCGATGATTTTCAGAGTCTTTTTCATTCCGCGTTTCTCCTATATCCCGTCATTTCTTTTCATTGTACCCCAAACACACCGCAAAAGCAACCGCGCATCCTCTTGCATTGCATCCCGCGCCATGATAAACTGTTGCCGGGAGGGAATGCTATGTCTGCCTATCAGGTAATTTTGATTATTGTATATCTGTTTTTCTTCGGCTCGGTGGCCGGCTGGGTGTTGGAGCTTTTATTCCGTAAGTTCTTCTCCGGCAGCAACCCCGAGCACCGCTGGCTGAACCCCGGCTTTCTGTTTGGTCCGTGCGTGCCGCTGTACGGCATCGGCACGGTGGTGCTGTTTATCATGTCGCTGGCCGAAAACGCCGTGTTCGGCAGCTTTTCGGGAAGCATAGGCTACTACTTCGTCATGTTCTTCATCATGGCGCTTGTTATGACGGCGATTGAATACGTTGTCGGCCTGCTCAGCATCCACGTCATGGGCATCCGTCTGTGGGACTATTCCCACTGCTGGGGCAACATTCAGGGCATCATCTGCCCGCTGTTTACGTTCTTCTGGGGCGTTTTGTCGGCGGTCTACTACTTTCTGCTCTACCCCAAGCTTCTGATTCTGGTACAGTGGTTTGTGGCGCATCCGCTGTTCTCATTCATCGTTGGCATCTGCTTTGGTATTTTCATCATCGACTGCGCATTCTCGCTGCATCTTGGCACGCAGCTGCACAAGCGTGCGGCGGCAATCGACAAGACGCTGTACGAATCCGTCGATTTGCAAAAGTTCCAGCGCCGTATGCAAAGCCGCAGCGGATTCTTCCGTCTGTCGTCGTTTAAGCCCCTTGCCGAGCGCATCGACGCATTTGATGAATTCCTGCACCGCCGCCCCGGTACGCCCGCAAGCAAGGGCGCGAAAAAATAAGCGCGGCGCAGCCGAAAAAACGGTTGTAATTCCCGCGCCGCTGTGATATCATAATAATAAGAATAGTTATTATTTATATCGGAGGTATCGTATGTACTGTGTCAAAAAAATGACCGAGGATCTCTACTGGGTCGGCGCAAATGACCGCCGCCTTGCGCTGTTTGAAAACGTCTATCCCATTCCCGACGGCGTCAGCTATAACGCCTATCTGCTGCTGGACGAAAAAACCGTTCTTCTGGACACGGTTGACCGCGCCGTCAGCGGTCTGTTCCTTGAAAATGTGGAGCACGTGCTGAATGGCCGCAAGCTCGACTATGTCATCGTCAATCACATGGAGCCCGACCACTGCGCCACGCTGCAGGAGCTTGTTCTGCGCTATCCTGAGGTCAAGGTTGTCTGCAACGCCAAGACGAAAACGATGATTCAGAACTTCTTTACCTTTGACATCGACTCACGCGCCGTGCTCGTCAAGGAGATGGACACGCTGTGCACCGGCCGCCACACGTTTGCGTTCGTCATGGCGCCGATGGTGCACTGGCCGGAGGCCATGGTCAGTTACGATGTGACCACCAAGACGCTCTATTCCGCCGACGCGTTCGGCACGTTCGGCGCGCTCAGCGGCAACCTCTATGCCGACGAGGTCAACTTCCGTACCGAATACCTCGCCGAGGCGCGGCGGTATTACACGAATATCGTCGGCAAATACGGCACGCAGGTGCAGGCGCTGCTGAAAAAGGCCGCCACGATCGAAATTGAGACCATCTGCCCCCTTCACGGCTTCGTCTGGCGAAAGGACATCGGCTGGTTCATCGACAAGTATCTCCACTGGGCAACGTATGAACCAGAGGAGCAGGCCGTTGTGATCGCCTACGCCTCCGTCTACGGCAACACCGAGAACGCCGCTAATATCCTTGGCGGGATGCTGGCCGACAAGGGCGTGCGTAATATCAAGCTCTATGACGTATCGGCGACGCACCCGAGCTATATCGTCTCCGAGTGCTTCCGCGCAAGCCATTTGGTATTCCTGTCCACCACATATAACGCCGGTATGTTCGTCAACATGGAGAATCTGGTGCACGACATCGTAAACCACAACCTGCAGAACCGCACCATCGCGCTGGTGGAAAACGGCTCGTGGGCGGCAACCGCCGGAAGCCTGATGCGCTCCGAGTTCTCCAAGCTCAAAAACTGCGCCATTCTCGATGAGACCGTCTCCATCCGCTCGTCGCTCAAAGAAAATCAGCTTGCACAGATGCAGTCGCTTGCCGACGCGCTGTATGACACGATGGAAAAGCCCGCGCCCATTGACCACAGCCAGACTGTTGAGCAAAACGCCATGTTCTCGCTCAGCTATGGTCTGTTCGTCCTGACCGCGCGCGAGGGCGACAAGGATAACGGCTGCATCATCAACACCGTCACGCAGCTGACCGACTCGCCGAAGCGCATCTCCATCTGCGTCAACAAGGCAAACTACACCTGTGACATGATCCGCCGGACAGGCGTATTCAACGTCTCCGTGCTCTCGAATGACGCGCCGTTTGCCATGTTCCGCCACTACGGCTTCCAGTCGGGACGCGATACCGACAAATTTGCAGGTGTAACCGAAATGAACCGCGCTGCAAACGGCGTAAGCTACATTCCCTGCTGCACCAACGCCTATCTCAGCGGCAAGGTCGTCCAGACGGTGGAATTTGAAACGCATTTTCTGTTTATCGCCGACGTGACCGAGGCGCGCGTGCTGGATACCGTGCCGTCGATGACCTACGCCTACTACTTTGCAAACGTCAAGCCGAAGCCCCAGAAGCCCGCAGACAGCAAGCCACACTGGGTATGCAAAATCTGCGGCTGGGTCTATGAGGGCGAGGAACTCCCACCCGACATTGTCTGCCCGCTGTGCAAGCACGGCGCGGCCGATTTTGAAAAAGTGAACTAAGCCACCTGCCTGCCGGAGCGCCCGCTCCGGCGGGCTGAATCTGTTTTGAAAGGAAGCTGCTGCTATGCGCGTACTGGAACATCTCAAGCCCCAGTCTGTTTTTCACTATTTTGAGGATCTGACGCAGATTCCGCGTCCGTCCGGCAACACCAAGGCCGTCAGCGACTACTGTGTGGAATTTGCAAAGTCCCACGGTCTGCGCTGCATTCAGGATGCAGCGAACAATGTTGTCATCTTTAAGCCTGCCACGCCCGGCTATGAGGCCGCGCCCGCTGTCATGCTTCAGGGTCATCTGGACATGGTGGCCGAAAAGGACGCAGACAGCCCCGTTGACCCCGCCACGCAGCCGCTTGCGCTCCACATCGACGGCGATAATGTCTATGCCAAGGGCACCACACTCGGCGGCGACGACGGCATTGCCGTCGCCATGACGCTGGCGGTACTGGCAAGCACCGATCTGCCCCATCCGGCCATCGAAGCCGTATTTACCGTGGACGAGGAGGTCGGCATGGACGGTGCTGCCGCGCTTGATCCCGCGCCGCTGACAGCGCGCCGCCTGATTAACATCGACTCGGAGGACGAGGGCGTCCTGACGGTCAGCTGTGCCGGCGGCGTGCGCGCCAACTGTGAAATCCCCGTTCATACTGCACCGTGCGCGCTGAACGGCTGGCGCGTCACGATTGACGGCCTGACCGGCGGCCACTCCGGCGCAGAAATTGACAAGGGTCGTGCAAACGCGAACATCCTGATGGGTCGCTTCCTGCGCATTCTCGCGCAAAAGGACGGTGCGCTGCGCCTTGTATCGGTCAAGGGCGGTCTCAAGGATAATGCCATCCCCATCTCCACCGTCGCTGTCCTTGGCACGGCGGCTGAAACGGACATCGCATCGCTCGCCGCCGCGTTCCAGTCCGCGCTGCAAATGGAATACGCCGTGGCCGACTCAGGCGTGCGCATCAGCGCCGAGCCGTGCGGCAAGCTTGACAGCGCGATGGACGCAGACTCCACCTCCCGCGTGCTGGACTTTTTGACGCTCGCTCCCAACGGCATCGCCGCCATGAGCATGGACATTGCAGGGCTTGTCCAAACGTCGTGCAACCTTGGCATTCTCGACACGCGCGAGAACTGCGTCTTTGCGTGCAGCTCCATCCGCAGCTCGCTTTCCAGCCAGAAAGAGATGCTTTATGACCGCTTTGCCGCGTTGTGTGCGCGCCTTGGCGGAAGCGTCCGCCCCACCGGCGATTATCCCGGCTGGGCATATCTTCGCCAGTCTCCGCTGCGCGAGACAATGGTGCATGTCTTTGCCCAACAATATGGCCGCGAGCCCAAGGTGGAGGCCATCCACGCCGGACTGGAGTGCGGTCTGTTTGCAGGGAAGCTCCCCGGTCTTGACGCGGTGTCCTTTGGCCCGGATCTGATGGACATTCACACCACGCGTGAGAAAATGTCCATCTCCTCGGTACAGCGCACGTGGGACTACCTGTGCGAGGTTTTAAAGCAGCTGGACAAGTGATTTTCATCTGATTTCTCGATTTCTGCCGGTGGTGGTAACACTGCCGGCAGTTTTTCGGCATTTTTTCACGTTGCATGCGTAAAATGTTTTTAATTGATTCACAAATATCCGGAAATAGTATGTATAATGAATGTATTCGCAAGCCAGAACCGGTTTTTCAGCGGAAAGGAGTGACGGTATGGTAAACGATCCCTATCAGGTGCTTGGCGTATCGCACGACGCGGACGAGGACACCATTCGGCAGGCTTATCGCCGCCTTGCAAAGAAATACCATCCCGATCTCAATCCAGGTGACGCCGCCGCGGCGCAGAAGATGAACGAGATCAACGAAGCGTATGATCTTATCAAGAACCCGCAGGCCTATCAGCAGCAGCGCGCCCAACAGCAGGCACAGCAGCAGGCTCGTCAGGCCTACCAGCGTCAGCAGCAGGCTGGCTATTATGACCCGTTCGATCCGTTCGGCTTCTACCGTCAGAGCGGCTCGCAATCCGGCCAGAATGCCTCCGGTCAAAATTCCTCTGACCAGCAATACAACACCTACTATTATCACTATACGAACGACGATCCCACGCGCCAGCAGTACCAGTGGACGTATCACCGTCCGCGCCGTTCGCCGCTTGGCATCGTTGGCAAGATTCTCGTTGTCTACTTTGTGTTCCAGCTTTTCTTCTCGCTCTTTGGCAGCTGTGTCTCGCGCTGGAGTCCCTATTCCTATTACTACTATGACTACGGCACGCCGGACAGCAGCTACTCCACCTACTCCGACAGCACGACAACGGACGCCGCGCCGTCATATTCCTACAGCGGCTTTGGCAGGTGACGCGCCATGAAGCTGTTTCAGAAGAAAGCTCCCGCCGAGCCGCAGTCTGATCTTCGCTATACGGCGCTGGAGCATGAATATCTAAACTATCGCCGCCGCACCGCCGAAACACTGGAAAAGTCGGAGGCGCAGGCCGTGCGCAAAACGGTCTTGGCCTTTTTGCCGGTGTATGACGATCTTTCGCTTGCGCTGGCACAGCCGTGTCAGGATGAGGCGTATCACCGCGGCATCGAGTTGATGATGCAGAAGCTTCTGTCCATTCTGGCCTCAATGAAGGTTCAGCCCATGGATTCGCTTGGCAAATGCTTTAACCCCGCCTATCACGAGGCGGTAGAACATATCACCGACCCTGCGCGCCGGGAGGACGAAATCGTTCAGGTTGTGCGCGTGGGCTTTACCATGGATGAGGAAGTCATCCGCCATGCAAAAGTGGTCGTAGCAAACTGACCGTTCGGTCATTCCTGGAGGCTATCTATGTCAAAAATTATCGGTATTGACCTTGGTACTACCAATTCCTGCGTTGCGGTGATGGAGGGCGGCGAGCCGGTCATCATTCCAAACGCTGAGGGCGGCAGAACCACGCCCTCCGTCGTCGCCTTTTCCAAAATCGGCGAGCGCATGGTCGGCAGTCTTGCAAAGCGTCAGGCCGTTACCAACCACGACCGAACCATCAGCTCCATCAAGCGCCAGATGGGCACAAATTACCGCGTAAGCATCGACGGCCACAAGTACTCCCCGCAGGAAATCTCGGCCATGATCCTGCAAAAGCTGAAGCAGGACGCGGAAAGCTATCTGGGTGAGCCGGTCACCGACGCGGTAATCACCGTCCCGGCCTATTTTACCGACGCGCAGCGTCAGGCCACCAAGGATGCGGGTAAAATTGCCGGACTCAACGTCCAGCGCATCATCAACGAGCCAACCGCCGCGGCGCTTGCCTATGGCGTCGACCGTGAAGAGCCGCAGAAGATCATGGTCTATGACCTTGGCGGCGGCACGTTCGACGTGTCGATTCTGGATATCTCCGCAGGCGTGATTGAGGTGCTGGCCACCGCGGGCAACAACCATCTCGGCGGCGACGATTTTGACCAGTGCATCGTGGATTATCTGGTGCGCGAGTTCAAAAGCGAAAACAAATACGATCTTTCCCGCGACCCCGCCGCAATGCAGCGCATCCGCGAGGCCGCTGAAAAGGCAAAAATTGAGCTTTCCAGCATGACGTCCACCACCGTGAGCCTGCCATATATCGCCGTGGGCAAAAACGGTCCGATGCACATGGAAATACCGCTGACGCGCGCGAAATTCAACGACCTGACCTATCAGCTGGTGCAGGCCACGCGTGAGCCGCTCAATCAGGCCATCAACGACTCCGGCATTCAGATTTCGCAGATCAGCAAGGTGCTGATGGTCGGCGGCTCCAGCCGTATTCCCGCCGTGCAGGATCTTGTCCAGTCCATCACCGGCTCGCTTCCCTTTAAGGGCATTAACCCCGACGAGTGCGTGGCCATGGGCGCGTGCATTCAGGGCGGCGTGCTGGCCGGAAGCGTCAAGGGTCTGCTTCTGCTCGACGTGACGCCGCTGTCGCTCGGTATTGAGACGCTTGGCGGCGTGTGCACGCGCGTCATTGAGCGCAATACCACGCTTCCAATCCGCAAGAGCCAGATCTTCACCACTGCGTCCAACTTCCAGAGCTCGGTTGACGTGCATGTTTTACAGGGTGAGCGCCCCATGGCGCACCAGAATAAGGAGCTTGGCCGCTTCCAGCTGACCGGCATCCGCCGTGCGCCGCGCGGCGTGCCGCAAATCGAGGTCACGTTCTCCATCGACGCAAACGGTATTGTCAACGTCGCTGCAAAGGATCTTGACACCGGCAAGGCACAGCAGATCACCATCACCGCCACGTCCAACCTGTCGCAGGATGAGATTAACCGCGCCGTGCAGGACGCGCAGCGCTATGCCGCCGAGGACGCAAAGCTCCGCGCCGAGGCAAACGCGCGCGACCGCTGCGAGCAGCTGCTCTACCGCGCTTCCGGTGCAGGTCGTGAGCTTGGCCGGGAGGACAAGGCGCGGCTGAATGAGGCTGTCAAAAACGTCCGCCGGACGATCAAGTCCAAGGACGCGGACGCGATGCTGCGTGAGGCTGACGCACTGGAGGCCATCCTCAATGAGCTGAACATCACCCCGCCTACCGGCGCACAGCGCGCCGCCGGCGGCTATGAGAATCCAAACGA
>CAKTUT010000060.1 GCA_934621665.1 uncultured Oscillospiraceae bacterium
CAAGCGACGCGAATTTAAAGAAAAGGTGTGACGAACTTGCAAAACACAACCCAAAAAGCAAAACCGGTACGGCTTCTTACCGGCCGTTCCAGCACGTGGAAATACCTTGTGGTACTGATTCCGCTTCTGGTATTCTGGTTTATTCTGCATATTTACCCCAACATTGCCATCTTCGGCACTGCGTTTTATAAATGGAGCGGCCTTTCCGACGCAAAGAAATTTGTTGGCTGGCAAAACTTCAAGGTTGCTTTCCGCAGTGAACAGTGGTTCAAGAAGTGCTTCTTCAATACCTCAGTCTACATCATCTACAGCGTCGTGCTGCAAACGGTACTGGCGCTGGCGCTCGCATTGGCGCTGCGCAAAAACACGCGCTTTAATAACGCGATGCGCACGCTCTATTTTATACCGGTCGTGCTCTCCTCGGTCGCGGTCTCACTGATCTGGGTGTATATGTACGACGTGAACATTGGCTTTTTCCATAACTTCTTCAAGCTTCTGGGCTTCCAGCACCTTGCGGATTTTCAGTATCTGTCCGGGCGCTATCAGTGGCTGTTCTTTATCGCAGTCGTCCAGATCTGGGCGGGCATCGGCATCCCCATCACACTCTTTACCGCCGGCTTCCAGTCCATTTCCGAGGATATCTATGAGGCGGCAAGCCTTGACGGCGCAAACGGCTGGCAGACGTTCTGGGGCGTTACGCTGCCACAGATGATGCCTACCGTCCTGCGTGTCATGATGCTGACGGTCTCCGGCGCGGCAATCGCGTTTGACTATGTGCTGATGCTTGGCGTTGAGCATGTGGAAGCCTCCGCCTCGTTTGATACCTGGGCTGTCACCATCTATAAGAGCATGGTCGGCAGCAGCAACTACGGCATGGTTGCCGCCAACAGTACGCTTCTGGCCATCTTCCTGATGATCATCTGCATCATCCAGTACGTCGCCACCAAGCGTGCCGAAGACAGTTTCCTGTAAGGGAGGGCACGTCAATGAAACGATTTCTGTCAAAGCTGCCCGGCTGGATCTTGATCTGGCTGTATGCGCTGCTGGTCATTTTGCCGCTGTATTTCGTGCTGATCACCTGCTTTAAAACCAGCGCCGAGGTCACGCTCAATCCGTTCGGCCTGCCAACCGCCTTTACGCTCAACAACTTCAAGGTTGCCATTGAGCACGGCCACTTGCTGCGCGCCATGAAAAACAGCATCATCACATCTGTCGGCGCAACCATCATGCAGATGGTCATCGGTCTTTCCGTTTCCTACTGCCTGTATAAGCTGCGCGAAAAGAAAATCGGCGTGATTTTATATATGGTGGTTCTGTCCACGCTCTTTATTCCCGGCACAGGCTGGGTCATGCTGATCAAGCTCTACCAGAAGCTCGGCCTTTATAACAGCATCTGGGGTGTCATGCTCAATAGCGGCACCGGCCGTCTGGCGTTCAATACGTTCATTCTTGTCGGCGCGATGCGCGCCGTCCCGCGCGAACTGGAACAGGCCGCGCTGCTCGACGGATGCAGCGACATGCAGTATCTATTCCGCGTGCTTACGCCTTGCATCAAGCCCTCGCTTGTCTCCATCGCCATCTTCTCGTTCACCTCGTCGTGGAACTCGCTTATGACGCCGCTGCTGCTTCTGCGCAAGGAGGAGACGTTCACGCTCCCGCTGGCGCTCAAGTATCTGCAAAGCGGAACGGGCGAGGTTGTCCAGTATAACTATCTGTTCGCCGGTATCGTCTTTTCCGGCGCGCTGTTGGTCATTTTGTATTTGTTCTGCCAGAAGTACTTCGTTACCGCGCTGGCAGGCAGCGTAAAGGGATAACAATATGGAGCAAACTTACCGCATCTATCAAAAACTCAAAAAGCAGGCCTCCGGCTACTATGCCGAGCGCATTCTGGCAGAGCTGGGCTATCTGATGGAGCTGTTTTCCGCCGACGGCGAGGCGCTCCACGCCGATTTCTGCGCTGCGGTTGACAGCCTGAACGACGCGTTCTGCCGTGACGGCACAATCACACGCGCGTCCATGCTGGATGCTGAGCATACGCTTGCGCACTATTCTCCGCGCGCAAAGCGGCTGCGTCTGCTATGCGCCGCGCACGCGCACATCGACATGAACTGGCAATGGGGCACAGACGAGACCGTTGCCATCGTCATCGACACGTTCCAGACAATGCTCAACCTGATGCAGGAGTTCCCCGATTTCACCTATTCGCAGTCTCAGGCTGCGACGTATGAGATGATTGAAAAATACGCGCCGTCCATGCTGTCTGAAATCCGCCAGCGCGTGCACGAGGGACGCTGGGAGGTCACGGCCTCCACATGGGTGGAGCACGACAAGAATCTCTCCGGCACAGAGGCCATGCTGCGCCATCTGCTCTACAGCCGCCAGTATCTGACAGCGCTTCTCGACCTGCCGTCGGACGCGCTGACGCTCGACTTTGAGCCCGATACGTTCGGCCACTCGGCAAACGTACCGCAGCTGCTGCGCACGGGCGGCGTCCGCTACTACTATCACTGCCGCGGCAACGACTGTAAGCGCGCCTATCGCTGGCGCGCTGCCTCAGGCGATGAGGTGCTTGTAAGCTGCGAGCCGGGCTGGTATCTTGGCGCAATCACCTATGACATGGCGCAGTTTGTGCCGAAATGGTGTCGTGAAAATCACACTGACACCGCGATGAAAGTCTACGGTGTGGGTGACCACGGCGGCGGCCCGACGCGCCGCGATATCACGCGCATTCTTGACATGGCCGCATGGCCACTGATGCCGGAAATTTTCTTTGGCCGGATGGTGGATTTTTTCCGCCGTCTGGAACAAAACGCCGATCAGCTGCCAGTTCAGACGCACGAAAACAACTTTGTCTTTACCGGCTGCTATACCTCACAGGCGCGCATCAAGCAGGCAAACCGCCTTGGCGAGGCGCACCTGTATGACAGCGAGGCGCTCAGCGCCATGGCCATCCTGGCTGGCGGCAAATGTGAAAATCCACATGGCTTTTTTGAGGGCTGGAAGCGCATTCTCTTTAACCAGTTCCACGACATTCTCCCCGGCTCGGGCATCCGCGAGACGCGCGAATGCGCGCTTGCCATTGCGCGTGAGGCAAACGCCTACGCCATCGGCAACGCCAACCGCGCCATGCGCTATCTCGGCCAGCTTGCCGACACGTCGCGCTTTGGCGTGGCAGTTGACCCGCAGTCTACCGCCGAGGGCGCAGGCGTTGGCTATAACACCGTAAAAGCATCCGGGCAAGAGCGCGCATTCTCCGCCACCTCTGTCTGCTATACCGCAACCGAGCGCGGCAGCGGCGCACTGCGCGCCTACACTGTCTTTAACACCACGCAGTACGCGCGGCGTGAGCCGGTGGAACTGAGCGTATGGGACTGGCCGCTGGCACTGAATGAGACGTGTCTGCGCGATGGTGAGGGAAGCCTCGTCCCGTTCCAGTCGATGCAGCCGCGTCAGGACTATTGGCGGCATGAATTTGACAAAATCAGTTTCCTTGCCGATGTCCCGCCGTTTGGCTTTGCCACCTACTATTTGATGGAGGCCGAAACGCCCGCGCCGCCGTTTGTCCCCGATGAGCCGCGTCTGATTGTGCGGCCGGATGTGGGCTACGTGCTGGAAAATGAGTACCTGCGCGCCGCGTTTGAGCCGGTGACGTTCCGGCTGTGCTCACTGCTCGACAAGCGCTCCGGCCGCGAAATGCTCTCCGCCCCCGCCGGATTCCGGTTGGTTGCGGAGGTCTGCGACGTGATGTCCTCGTGGCGCGTTGGCGCTTACGCCAAGATCACCGATCTGAACGAAGCGTGTGCCGTAACGGTCACGTCCAGCTGCGCCGGTGCAATTGTCCAGTGGCTCAGCTATGAGCTGCGCTTTGGCCGTTCACTGCTCAAGGTTCGCGTTTCCCTTGCTCAGAACGAAACGGCGCTTCGCTGGAGCGTGGACTGCGATTTTCAGGAGCTTGGCGGCGCAGAGGGACTGCTGCCGCAGCTTCAGCTGTACGTCCCCTACGCCTACACCCCAAGTGAAATTCTGTATGACGTCCCCGGCGGTGCGCTTGCGCGGCCGCAGCTGGCGCACGATGTGCCAGCCATCGGCTACGCCTGCCCCATCCCGCAGGGCGGCGGCAGCGCGCTGTTCATGACCTCCGACTGCAAATACGGCTATCGCGCATATGATAACGCGCTGATTCTTGATCTTCTGCGCGCCTCCACCATCCCCGACCGCTATCCCGAGCAGGGCGTGCAGCAGATGGAGATCGGCGTTGGCGTAATCGAACAGGCACGCGAGGACGCGCTGCTGGAGCAGAGCACCCGCTTCAGCCACCCGCTCTTCCCCTACTCCAACTCGCTCCACCACGGTACGCTTTCCCAGTGCGAAAGTTTCCTGCACGTCTCACCGCAGGCCTCTGTCGTAGCACTCAAGCCCGGCGAGACGGACGGCGTTACGCTTCGGCTTCGCAATCTGTGCAACCGGCGCGAAACGCTCACCGTACAGGCTTCCTCGATGCAAAGCGCCGCGGCAACCGACCTGAACGAGACCGGCTGCCATCCGCTTATGGCCGATGCGCACAGCTGCAATGCCGAGGCCGGCGCACATGAAATCGTCACCATTCACCTTTTATAATTAAAGAGGGATTCTATGAACGCAAAACTTCCCATTGGCTGCTCCGGCGAGGGTTTGGCCACGCGCACCGGAAATGAGGAAATCTTCCGTCTGCTGCGCGAGGCGGGCTATCAGAGTGTGGACTTCTGGCTGTATCTCTACAGCCTTGAACCGGAGCACCCCATGCTTCAGGACAACTGGCGTGCGTGGGTAGACTCTATTGCCGCGCTCTACCGCGATAATGAGCTGATCGCCGCCCAGATTCACGGTATTCTCAACACCTACATTCCGGACGATTTTCACTTTGAAGCGCCCAGCATCGCGTCCTACCGTAATCTGGAGGCGGCACGGATGCTCGGCTGTACACGCATCGTGTTTCACCCGGCGTTCTATGTCGGCCGCGTGGCCGACGCGGACACGCGCCGGCGCGTGATCGACTATAATATCCGCTGGTTCGGGACGCTGGCCGATACCGCAAAGGCGCTTGATGTGAAAATTCAGCTGGAAAACACGTTCGACTTTGCCCACGTCCAGCAGCCGGGCGACATGGCGTGGCCGTTTACCACGGCGCAGGATATCATTACACTCGCTGACGCGCTTGGCGACAGCTTTGAAGTCTGTCTTGACACAGGCCACGCGCATATCAGCGCACAGGACATTCCTGCGATGATTACGCAGCTTGGCAATCGGCTCAAGAGCATCCATCTCAATGACAATTTCGGCCCTCTGCCTACACCAAAACAAGATCTTCATATGTTCCTTGGCTGCGGTACAATCGACTGGAAGCCCGTCTTTGACACGCTTTTTGCCATCGGCTATGACGGCGTGCTCAATCTGGAGCCCACCGCCGCCATGGCGCGCGCACCAAAACCAATCTGGCTTTCACAGCTGCAAACCGGTGCGCGCGACCTGTGCACGCTGGCAGCGGAATCCGGCTTTTCCGCGGAGGTGACGGTATGACCGGCACAGCTTCCGCCGCGCCGCTGGCGCAGGTCATGCCGGAC
This sequence comes from uncultured Oscillospiraceae bacterium, assembly GCA_934621665.1. Lineage (GTDB taxonomy): Bacteria > Bacillota > Clostridia > Oscillospirales > Oscillospiraceae > CAG-170. The sequence continues at coordinate 5,601 of CAKTUT010000060.1, forward strand.
AAGTGTTTCTGCTGGCAGCCGCCGTGCGGCAGCGCCGTTACGCTTCCCTACCGACTCTACGTTCCCGAACGCGCAAAAAGCGGCGAAGCGCTTCCGCTTCTTTTGTATCTGCACGGTGCAGGTGAGCGCGGCGATGACAATCTTGCACAGATTACGGCGCATTCGCAGCTGTTAGCGCACGTGCGCGCAATGGGAAACTGCATCCTTCTTGCGCCGCAGTGTCCTCTGGACGCGCAGTGGGTCAGCGTTCCGTGGAGTCTTGGCAGCTATGACTGCAAAAGCTATGCGCCGTCGGTCTATTTGCAGGCTGTGCATGCGCTGGTTTTGTCGCTTGCCGCGTCGATTGCCGACCCGGCGCGGCTGTATACCGCAGGCATTTCCATGGGCGGCTACGGCGTCTGGCGGCTTTTGATGGACAATCCGACGCTCTTTGCCGCGGCCATCCCTATCTGCGGCGGCGCAGATCCCGAGCGTGCAAACACGCTGACGCGGATTCCTATCTGGACATTCCATGGAAGCGGCGATCCCACCGTTCCGGTATCGGGCACGCGCGAAATGGCACAGGCCATCCGTGCCTGCGGCGGCGCGCAGCTTCGCTACACCGAGTACCCCGGTGTCGGACATGAGAGCTGGCTTCTGGCGTTTGAAGAGCCGGAACTGCTTTCGTGGCTGTTTTCTCACAAAAAATAAAGGCGTATCAGCCTTACGGGAGGAATATTATGAAACGATCTGAAATCAACAAGGCGCTTCGTGAGCTGGAGTCCATGTGCCGTCAGGAGCACTGCTATCTGCCGCCGTTCTGCAATTTTACTCCAGAGGAGTGGCAGACCAAGGGGCACGACTACGACGAGGTGCGCGAGTGTATGCTGGGCTGGGACATCACCGACTATGGCATGGGCGATTTTAACAAGATCGGCTTCTCTCTTATCACCATCCGCAATGGCAACCGCAGTATGCCCGACAAGTACCCCAAGGTCTATGCCGAAAAGCTTCTGTATCTGAAAGAGGGGCAGTACGCACTGAACCACTTTCACTGGTACAAGACCGAGGATATCATCAACCGCGGCGGCGGCAATGTTCTCATCCGCGTCTATAACAGCCTGCCAAACGAGGAGATCGACTATGAATCTTCAGTTACGGTTCGTTGCGACGGCCACGAGTACACCGTCCCCGCCGGAACTCAGATTCGTCTGACTCCGGGCGAAAGCATCCACATCTATCAGCGGCTGTATCACGACTTCTCCGTTGAGCCCGGCACGGGCGCAGTGCTGCTTGGCGAGGTCAGCCAGTGTAACGATGACAACACCGACAACCGCTTCAATCCCCCGGCAGGACGCTTCCCCAAGATTGAGGAGGATGAGCCGCCCTACCGCCTGCTGTGCAACGAATATCCCGCAGCAAAATAAATTCACTAATTGCGTACAATCGCACTTGACGAAACGCGACTTCTAATGTAAAATCTATGTAAAGTCAATCTTAACATTTGGTCAAATCTACGTGCCCGGAGCACTCGCTCCGGGCGCGCCGTTTTCACCTTTGACCAGGAAAGGAGTTGCTGTGCCCAATTTCTCAGAAACGATTCTGCAAGCCGGTTCTGTACCGTCGGTCATTATCTCCGTCGCGCTGATGCTGTTTGCAGGCTTTTTGATGACGCGCATCACAAAGCTTTTGCGACTGCCAAACGTCACGGCCTATATCGTCACCGGTATTCTGATCGGCCCATATTGTCTGAGGCTTATACCGCAGAGCATCATCGACGGTACGGATTTTCTCTCCGACATTGCGCTGGCGTTTATCGCGTTTTCCACCGGTGAGTTTTTCAAACTGGACGTTTTAAAGCGCAGCGGTGTGCGCGTTGTCTGGATTACCATTTTTGAGGCAGTGCTGGCCTCTGTTCTTGTATTCATCCTGACGTTCTTTATCCTGCACCTTGATCTGGCGTTTTCTATTGTTCTGGCAGCGCTGGCCTCGGCTACTGCGCCCGCCTCCACCATGATGACCATCCGTCAGACCGGCGCAAAGGGCGAATTTGTCGATACACTGCTTCAGGTGGTCGCGCTGGACGACGTGGTCGGTCTTGTGCTCTACTCAGTCGCCATCTCTGTGGCGCTCTCCAGTCTGCACGGCGCGGGTGGCTTCTCGTTTGAAACGCTTGTAAAGCCAATTCTCATCAATCTGGCGGTTTTGCTGCTTGGCGGCATATTCGGTCTTGCCATGAAGCTTTTGATGCCAAAGAAGCGCTCCACCGACAATAAGCTCATCATCTCCGTGGCGCTTTTGTTTGCGTTCTGCGGCGTGTGCGCGCTGCTTGATGTATCGCCACTGCTTGGCTGCATGTCCATGGGTACGGTCTATACAAACATCGCTGGGGACGACAAGCTCTTTAAGCAGCTGGCGTATTTCAGTCCCCCGATTCTGCTGCTCTTCTTTGTCCGCTCGGGTATGTCGTTCCGGCTGGATGCACTGTTCTCTGGCTCCGGCGCACTGAACGGTGTGCCGCTGATTGCCATCGGCATCAGCTATTTTCTTGTGCGCATTTTCGGCAAATACATAGGCGCGTGGCTGGGCTGCTTCCTTACAAAGCGTTCAAAAGAGCTCCGGCGCTATCTCGGCCTTGCGCTGATCCCGCAGGCAGGCGTGGCCATCGGCCTTGCGGCTCTTGGCGCGCGGACGCTCGGCGGGACAATGGGAAGCGATTTGCAGACCATCATTCTTGCCTCCAGTGTTCTGTATGAGCTGATGGGTCCCGGCTGCGCAAAGCTCGCGCTGTACTTATCCAAGTCGTATTCCACCAAGCTTGAGGATGTGGCCGTTGTGCCGGAGGTAAACGAGCACGGTGAGCGCAAGTCCGATGCGCAGCTGCTCATTGAGCGCATCCAGAAAATCCAGCAGTCGCTTCCAAAGCACGAGGAGACGATGAGCGAAGAAGAGGCCGCTTTCCTGGAGGCGGCAGAGGAGCAGCTTGCGCCTACACAGGCGCAGCGGCGGTATTTCTATCTCAGGAGGAAATAAGATATGAAAACAGATTGGATTGTAGGCCTGCTCGGCGCATGGAGCGCAGAGCTGAATTTTGGCTCGATTCTGCTGCGCATGGCGCTGAGTATGCTGCTTGCCGCAGTCATCGGCTGTGAGCGCTCCAGCAAACGCCACTCGGCCGGTCTGCGCACGTTTATCCTTGTCAGCATCGCCGGCACAGGTGTGATGCTGATCGACCAGTATCTGATGCAGTTTACGGGCGTCACGCTTCCCATCTTGTCGGCAGCGGCGCTGATCGGCACGTCCACCGTCAGTGCGAACGCAATTTTGTTCAGCTCCAAAAACCAGATTAAGGGGCTTACCACGTCGGTCGGCCTGTGGTGCTGCGGCATCGTCGGCATGGCGCTTGGTGCGGGGCTCTATACGGCGGCGTTTGTTATCTTTTTGGTGCTGCTTTGCAGCATATCCGCGCTTCCGCCGCTGGAAAAGCTACTGAAAGATCGCTCCAACCACTTTGAGGTGCATCTGGAGCTGAAAAACAAGGGCGACCTCGCCGACTTTGTTGCCACCATCCGTGCCCTTGGCATCCGCATTGACGATATCGAGTCGAATCCTGCTTATATCACCTCCGGCTTGAGTGTTTTTTCCGTCTCGTTCACCGTGACGAGCGCCGAACTCAAACAATATAAGAAGCACGAGGATATCATCGACGCGCTGCGCTCGCTGGAATATGTACATTACATTGAGGAAATGAACTGAACTTAACAAAAACGCGTTTATGACCAGCGAATGCGCCGCCCAACCGGGCGGCGCATTTTTTCTTAAAAATATAAATTTTTCAGAAATACCCGTTGACAACTGAGAAAAACGTGCTATATATGTACCGAGCATTTTGATGATTCTGATTTTATGGAGGATCGCCCTATGACGTGTGATCTGACCCGCGGCAAGCCGCTGCGGATGATTATTCGGTTTGTAATCCCGGTTCTGCTTGGCCTGCTGCTTCAGCAGGTC
>CAKTUT010000061.1 GCA_934621665.1 uncultured Oscillospiraceae bacterium
AGGTTGAGTAAGCTGACATTCAGGCAGACCCAATATAAAAAAGAATCAGAAAATGAGTTTGGCTGAGCGCGCTCAGCCGAAGGAGTGAGAATATGGAAAAGCAAATTAAAATTGCCCTCGCGGGCAACCCGAACAGTGGTAAAACAACACTGTTTAATGCGCTGACCGGTTCAAATCAGTTCGTCGGTAACTGGCCCGGCGTCACGGTCGAAAAGAAAGAGGGCAAGCTGAAAAAGCATGACGACGTTGTCATCATGGACTTGCCTGGTATTTACTCTCTGTCCCCCTACACGCTGGAAGAGGTTGTCTCCCGTAATTATCTGATTGGCGAGCGTCCGGATGCGATTTTGAACATCATCGACGGAACAAATCTGGAGCGTAACCTGTATCTGACGACGCAGCTGACAGAGCTTGGCATTCCTGTTGTCATCGCCATCAACATGATGGACGTTGTCCGCAAGAACGGCGACAAGATCAACACCGCAGAGCTCAGCCGTGAGCTTGGCTGCGAAATTGTTGAGATCTCCGCACTGAAGGGTACGGGCATTATGGAAGCTGCCGAGGCTGCCATCAAGGCCGCCAAGGGCACGAAAACCGTCCCAATGCACACGTTCTCCGGCCCGGTTGAGCACGCGATTGCCCATATTGAAGAAGCTGTCCTGCACGACAAGCCCGCCGAGCAGCAGCGCTGGTACGCGATCAAAATTTTTGAGCGCGACGACAAGGTGCTTGAGCAGCTGAACATTCCCGCTGAAACGATGAAGCACATTGAGGGCGACATCAAGGCGGCGGAAAAAGAACTGGATGACGACTCCGAGTCGATCATCACCAACGAACGCTATGTTTACATTGCCCAGATTATCAAGGGCTGCTATAAGAAAAAGAACGCCGGTAAGATGTCCACGTCCGACAAGATCGACCGGATTGTTACCAACCGCTGGCTGGGTCTTCCGATCTTTGCGGTTGTCATGTTCCTTGTTTACTACATCGCCATGGTGGCTGTCGGCGCGCCGGCAACTGACTGGGCAAACGATGGACTGTTCGGCGACGGCTGGCATCTGCTTGGTATTGGCTCGAGCGCCTATAACGACGCAGCGGATGAATACACCGCTGCAAGCGAAGCTGTCGATGCATTCGTTGGCCTTGACACCGAGGATGATGAATTCGACGCAGACGCAAAGCTCGCTGAGATGCAGGCGTACACCCCAGCTTCCAACAGCGCCGTGATCGGCGTTGAGGATGAGGAAACGCTGGCAATCAACGATATGACTGCCTACTATGATGCAATCCCTGATGATGCTGACGAGGAAGAAACCGTTGGCATGACCTATGTTGACGCTGTCAGCTACTTTGAAGAGAACGGCTTTGACGAGCCCGATCCCGCCGATTATGGCGTATGGGTTCCCGGTGTTCCGGTTCTCGTTGAAAACGGCCTTGATGCGGCAAACGCAGCAGATTGGCTCAAGGGCCTGATCCTTGACGGTATTGTCGCCGGTGTCGGTGCAGTCCTCGGCTTTGTGCCGCAGATGCTCGTCCTGTTCCTGATGCTTGCGTTCCTGGAAGCCTGCGGCTACATGGCTCGTATTGCGTTCGTCCTTGACCGCATTTTCCGCAAATTCGGCCTGTCCGGTAAGTCCTTTATCCCGATGCTCATCGGCGTCGGCTGCGGCGTGCCCGGTATTATGGCCTCGCGTACCATTGAAAATGAACGTGACCGCCGCATGACGGTTATGACCACAACCTTTATCCCCTGCGGCGCGAAAGTTCCGTTTATCGCCATGATTGCAGGCGCTCTGTTCGGCGGCAGCCCCTGGGTTTCCACCTCTGCATACTTCATCGGTATGGCCGCAATCATCATCTCCGGTATCATGCTGAAAAAGACCAAGATGTTTGCCGGTGAACCCGCACCGTTCGTTATGGAGCTTCCGGCATACCACTGGCCGACCGTCTCCAACGTTCTGCGCAGTATGTGGGAGCGTGGCTGGAGCTTTATCAAGAAAGCCGGCACGATTATCCTGCTGTCCACGATCTTTGTCTGGTTCACCACTTACTTTGGCGTGATCGACGGCGCATTCCGTATGCTTGACGAGAGCGAAATTGACCATTCCATTCTTGCTACCATCGGCAACCTGATTGCCTGGATTTTCACCCCGCTTGGCTGGGGCAACTGGCAGGCGGCTGTTGCCTCCATCACTGGCCTTGTTGCCAAGGAGAACATCGTCGGCACGCTCGGCATCCTGTATGGCGGCGGCGACGGCACGGTTTATCAGAACCTTGCGACTGCGTTCAATGGCATCACCGGCTATTCGTTCCTGGTTTTCAACCTCCTGTGCGCACCGTGCTTTGCAGCCATCGGCGCAATCAAGCGTGAGATGAACAATGCAAAGTGGACGTGGTTCGCAATTGGTTATCAGTGCGGCTTTGCGTATGTGATTGCTCTGATGGTCAACCAGTTTGGCAATCTCTTTACGGGCAATGCCAACATTTTCGGTGTGATCGTATCGGTTGCACTGCTGGCTGGCATCATCTACATGCTCTTCAAGCCGTATAAGGAAGCAACCAAGCTGACGACCAAGGTTTGATTGACCCTCGTAATGACAAAGGAGTGATATTCATGTTGGCATGGCTCACAGAGAACCTCGGAACAATTGTGATCTCTGCAATTTTGCTTGCAATCGTTGTATGCATCAGCATTCATCTGTTGCATCAGAAGAAAAAAGGAAAATCCTCCTGCGGCTGTAATTGCGCCTCGTGTGCAATGCACGCCCAATGTCACCAGAAATGATTCCTATCTTCTTTTTCTTTCCCAATCCCCCATGTTTATGCAAACAGCGAATGCGCCGGGCTAAGCCCGGCGCATTTGCGTGTTGTGGGGCAGGTGGTTTCATGACGTCTTTGGCAACGGAGTCGTCCGCCCCTACAAACAGCATTTCGACTATAGAACAAAACCAAAGCCAACACCAGCGTTTGCATTTGGAGAGGACGGGCGCAATGGACGAGGCTTTCCGCTTGCGGCGGGACGAGGGATTGCGTGAGACTCCAAGAGCGAAGCGCCGCTAGGAGCTTGCGGGAACGACTAGGGTGTACTGGCGTAACAGAAAAAGCAGGCCGCCGGAGTCAGAAAACAGGCACGTCTGTTGTAATTGCAGACGTGCCTGTGCTTGTTATTCTTCGTTTGAAATTGTCTCTACTGCGTAATCCGTTTTTTCCATTTCAGCGACAGAATCTGTCTTGGGGATCTCATCCCCCTGCATGACGGCCTCAAACTGCGGACGCGTCATGGTATCGTTTTCCAGCAAAAAATCGGAAATGGTGCAAAGCTCGCGGTCATGCTGTGTGATAATCTCGCGGCAGCGGTCATAGGCGCGCTGGAGAATTTCATGCACCTCATCGTCGATGTCACCCGCGATTTTCTCGGAATAGGACTTCGTCTTTTCATAGCTGCGGCCGATAAAGACCTCGCCGTCGCTGGCGTAGGAGACGGGGCCGAGGCGCGAACTCATGCCGTATTTTGCGACCATATCGCGTGCGATGGACGTTGCGCGCCGCAGATCGTTGGATGCGCCGGTGGAGATGTCGTCCAGCTTCAGTTGCTCGGCCACGCGGCCGCCCATCAGGGCAACAATCTCCTCAAACATCTCGGTGCGGGAGAGGTAGGCGTTATCATCAGTCGGGAGACTGATGGTCATACCACCTGCCATGCCGCGCGGGACAATGGTAATCTGGTGGACAGGGTCTTGCGTGGGCAGCTCATACATCGTAACGGCGTGGCCGGCCTCGTGAATTGCACCCAGACGGCGCTCATGCTCGGGAACGATGCGGCTGCGCTTTTCCGGGCCTGCAATGACCTTGATCATCGCATCCTCCAGATCTTTCATGGTGATCACGTGCCGCCCGCGCTGTGTGGCAAGCAGCGCGCCCTCATTGAGCAGATTCTCAAGGTCGGCGCCGGTAAAGCCCGCAGTGGCCTTTGCAATGGCGCTAAGATCGACGTTATCGGCCAGCGGCTTATCCTTGGCGTGGACTTTCATAATCGCCTCACGGCCGCGCCAGTCGGGCGTACCGACATAGACCTGACGGTCAAAACGGCCGGGACGCAGCAGCGCCGGATCGAGAATATCCTTGCGGTTTGTAGCGGCGATAACAATGACACCCTCATTTTTCCCGAAGCCGTCCATCTCAACAAGCAGCTGGTTGAGCGTCTGCTCACGCTCGTCATGGCCGCCGCCAAGGCCAGCGCCGCGTTGGCGGCCGACGGCGTCAATTTCGTCGATGAAGATGATGGCAGGGGCTACCTTTTTTGCCTGATCAAACAGATCGCGCACGCGGCTTGCGCCCACACCGACATAGAGCTCAACAAAGTCAGAGCCGGAGATAGACAAAAACGACACACCGGCCTCGCCTGCCACGGCGCGCGCCAGAAGCGTTTTGCCTGTGCCCGGAGGACCCACGAGAAGCACACCTTTTGGCACGTGCGCGCCCATCTCGGAAAAGCGCTTGGGGTTGCGCAGAAAGTCCACAATCTGCTGAAGCTCGGCCTTTTCCTCGTCTGCACCGGCTACGTCGTCAAATGTAACGGGCGTTTTGCCGGGCGAGCCGAAGTGTGCGTTGGCGTGTGTAAACTGCGCCATTGCACCCGGACCGCCGTTTGCGCGGCTCATCAGGAAGAAGAACAGCAGAATCAGCACAGCACCGCCGAGAAGATACGGCAGGACGCTGCGATACCACGGCGTAACGGCGGGAAGATAGTTGTACGACAGCAGGATACCATCCTGCTTCTGCTGGGCGATGAGGCTGTCCAGATCGTTGTGGAACAGCTCAATATCGCCGATTTGTGCGGTGGCGGTTGTGCTTCCGTTGCGTGCCTCGCGCAGCTGCATTTGAAGAGAAGTGCCCTGCAAGACAAACGACTCGACCTGCTCGGACTGAAACAGGTCGAGAACGTCGGAGTATTGCAGAGCCTGCTGCGAACTGCGGGAGATAAGGGCATTGGAGAACAGCGCCAGAATCAGTGTCAGCGCCAGCAGTAAAATCAGCGGGCGGAGGACAGATGGCAGTTTGTTCAAAGCAAATCTCCTTTTATTTGGCAGCGCGCCGCACAGGCGGCGCGCTGGGATAACGTGAATTTAGTCCTGATAGACGCTGGGCTTGAGTACGCCGACAAACGGGAGGTTGCGGTAATAGTCGTCATAGTCAAGACCGTAGCCGACAACAAACGCGGCGGGGATGGTGAAGCAGGTGTAGTCTGGCGACAGATCAACCTTGCGGCCGGAGGGCTTATCCAGCAGCGTGCAGATACGGATGGACTTGGGATTGCGCTTCTGGAACAGCTCAATGATCATCTTAAGCGTGCTGCCAGAGTCGATGATATCCTCCAGAATCAGAACGTCGCGTCCCTCGATGTCATGGTCGATGTCCTTGCGGAATGTCAGCTTGCCGGTGGATTCCGTACCACCCTCAAAGGAGGTGATGCACATGAAGTCCTCCTGAATGGGAATGGTGATGGCCTGCGTCATCTCGGCAAAGAACGGAACAACGCCCTTGAGAACGCCGATGAGAATCGGGTTTTTACCGCGATAATCCTCGGATAGCTGCGCGCCGACCTCGCGGATGCGAGTGTGAATCTCTTCTTCGGAAATCAATACACTTTCGATGTCCTGCATCATGTCAAAGCGGTTAATCATAGCGGCATTCTTCCTTTTTCTCTATTATAATAATCATTGCGCACTCACCCGGTGAAGCAAGACGCGAACGGTCGGCGGCCACACCGCATACGGCGATGACACCGTGCCGGTCGGCAAGCACCGGGATAGACGCGCGCTGCGAAGCCGGGATCTTCCGGTCAATCAGCAGCTTTTTCAGACTCCGCGTTCCGCCCGGAAGCCGAATGGTATCGCCCGTTTGGCGCGGCCGGAGACAGAGACCTGTATCTAAGTCCATCATATCATATTTGCAAGCAAATGTGGATGATGAATTTTGGATTTTTTCAATTTTCTGCGGATTTTTTTCGATGCGGCACACAACGTGCAGATTGAGCGCCGGGATATCAGCCTCAAGGCCGGGAAAAAGCGCGACAGGCGGCCAGCTTTCAACGTGCTGCGGCGTGCCGAGCGTCAAACGGTCATACTGCCGCGCGGCAGTAAGGCCGCCGGGGAGCGAGCAGTTGGCCGACGGATCAGCTGAGAACAAAAGCGCGTCCACTGCTGCAATATGGCGATGGGTTAGCTTGTGCACGCCCGCACGGTTCAAAAGCTTGCGCACGGCGCGTGTGCGCACGGCGTCGGGCTGCGGCGTAAGCGCGGATACAGACAGGCTTCCATCCGGAAGCTGCGCGCGGGTGAGCGCGTCAGCGGCAAGCGATTCCAGATAATCCTCGTCCTGCCGAAGCAGCAGACTTTCGCGCAGAACGTTCTGGCTGAGGGCGGGATTCTCCCGCCGCAAAAGCGGGATAACCGTCTGTCGGAGGCGGTTTCGCAGCGCATCGGGCTGGGCGTTGGTGGAGTCCTCGACGTGCGAGAGGTGATTTTCAAGCAGATACCGCTCAATTTCGATGCGCGTGACGCAGAGCATCGGCCGGATTAGATTGCCGCGCCGCACCGGAATGCCGCACAGACCGCGAAGCGATGTGCCGCGCAACAGATTCAGCAGCACAGTCTCCAGATTGTCATCGGCGGTGTGTGCCGTGGCAACGGTTTTATTGAGCGTGGAGAAGAATGCGTAGCGCATGGTGCGCGCTGCCTCTTCGATGCTCTGACCGCTTTGCGCCGCAAATGCGGCGACGTCGCCGCCGGATACGGCAAGCGGAATATCAAGCGAGGCGCAAAGCTGCCGGACAAAGGCTTCATCCCGGTCGGATTCCGCACCGCGCAGATGGTGATTGTAGTGTGCGGCGGAGAGGGTAATGCCAAGCGCATCGCGCAGCGAATACAGCACGTGCAGCATGGCAACCGAATCCGCGCCACCGGATACAGCGCACACAATGTGCATTCCCGGTGCAATCAGCGATTGCTCATGACACCAGCGCAGAATTTTATCCATCATGCTTCCATTCCAGATCGGAGAACGTGGTGAACTGCGGCAGCCATTGCAGCTTGACCGTACCGGTTTCGCCGTGGCGGTTCTTTGCCACAATGCACTCGGCAATGTTCTTGTCTTCGGTGTCCTTGTTGTAATAGTCGTCGCGGTAGAGGAACATGACGCAGTCGGCGTCCTGCTCGATGGCGCCGGATTCACGCAGATCCGAGAGCATCGGGCGCTTGTCGGTACGGCTTTCGTTGGCACGCGACAGCTGGCTCATGCAGATGACTGGAACGTTCAGCTCTTTGGCCATGATCTTGAGCGCGCGGGAAATTTCACTGACCACGTTGACGCGGTTTTCTCCGCTTTTGCCGGGGGCGGCGGAGGTCATCAATTGCAGATAGTCGATGAGCACCAGACCGAGGTTTTCAAGCCGGCGGCACTTGGCGTTCATCTCTGCCACCGTGATGGTGGGGTTATCGTCAATGCGGATATCGGTCTGGCTGAGCGCAGAGGAGGCAAGCGAGAGCTTCCCCCAGTCCTCCTCGGTCAGGTGGCCGGTGACAAGCTTTTGCAGATCAACAAAGCTCTCGTTTGCAAGCAGGCGCATTGCCATCTGCTCGCGCGACATTTCAAGGTTAAAAAACGCGACGGTTTTTGGATAGTGCTTGGCAACGCTCAGCGCGATATTCAGCGCCATGGACGTTTTGCCCATGCCGGGGCGCGCGGCGATAAGCAGCAGGTCTGTCTTATTCAGACCGTTGATCTTGTGGTCAAGGTCATGAAGTCCCGTGGAGTAGCCGGGAATTTCGTCGCCCGACTGCGCCAGCTCCTCCAAGCGGTCATAGACGTTCAGCAGTACCTTTCCGATGTGCTGGAGGCTGTCGCCGGAGTTTTCCTTGCGCAGCGAGTAGATTTTCTTTTCGGATGCCTCCAGAATCTCCTGCGCTGTGCCAACGCCCTCATATACGAGCTCGCCGATTTCTCCGGCGGCGGTGGAGAGGTTGCGTAAAAGCGCTTTGTCATGGACAATGGCGCAGTATTGACGCACGTTTGCGGCGGTGGGCGTAATCTGCATGAGCTGCGCAATGTAATCATACGAATGCGCCTCATCGTAGACGCCGCGCTGCTTCATCGCGTCAAGCACGGTGACAGGGTCAATCTTCTGGGAGTAGTTGAACATCGTATAGATGGTCTCGTAGATTTCCCGGTTTTGCTTGAGATAGAAATCGTCCGGCGAGAGAAGCCCGATGACGTCCGGGATGCAGCGCTCGTCGATGAGCATGGAGCCGAGCACCGACTGCTCGGCCTCAGGCGACTGCGGCACTTGTCTTGTCAGTAATTCATCCATACGTGTGTTCCGTCACTTTCCGTGAAATTTTCAGCCCTCGCTGACCTCGACTTTCAGATCGGCGTTGATCTCATAGCCAAGCTTGCAGCGGACGGTGTAGACACCGGTTGTCTTGATCGGCTCGTCCAGAACGATTTTGCGCTTGTCCAGCTGGATGCCAAACTGCTTGTCGAGCGCCTCGGCAATTTCGGTATTGGTGACCGAGCCGAACAGACGGCCAGCACCGCCGCCCTTGGCGGTGAGCTTAAGCGTGAGCTCTTTCATCCGCTTGGATACGGCCAGAGCTTCGGCACGCTCCTTGGCCTGACGCTCCTGCGCGGCCTTGTCGTTCATGCGCATGGTATTGATGTTGTCGGCGTTTGCCTCCTGCGCCAGCTTTTTGGGCAGCAGAAAATTGCGGGCATAGCCGTCGGAAACCTCAATCATTTGCCCGCGCTTGCCTTTGCCGCGGACGTCCTGTGTTAAAATTACTTTCATGTTATGTGCTCCTTTCGGGTAATTGGAAATGGAATGGAATCAGTTCTCATAGAACTTGTCGATGGAGGCAACCAGCTCCTCCAGTACGGTGCGCATTGGCTTTCCCTTGATCTGTGCACCGGCCGTTGCGGCGTTGCCGCCGCCGCCAAGCGGCTCAAGGATGACCTGCACGTTGCCCACGCCGATGGAGCGTGCGGAGATAATCACCTGATCGCCGTCTGGGTAGAGGACAAATGAGGTCATGATGCCGGAGATGTTAAGCAGCTCGTCGGCGGCCTGCGCCGCGATGGTGCGCGTGACGGTGTGGTCAACGGCGGCGATAGCAATTTCGTTGCGGTACAGCCGTGCGGCCTGTACGATCTGATAGCGCGCAATGGTGGCATCCAGATCGTTCTGGAACAGCTTCTTCACATCAACCGTGTCAGCGCCGGTGCGGCGCAGGAACGCGGCAGCCTCAAAGGTGCGCGAGCCGGTACGGACGTTGAAGTTTTTGGTGTCAAGGACGATGCCGGCAAGAAGCGCCTGTGCCTCAATGGGGCGAATGTCGCGCGGGTCAAGCGCGTACTGAAGAATTTCGGTGACAAGCTCGGACGCGGAGGACGAGTACGGCTCGTGCAGATTCAGCACGACATGCTCGATATAATCTGCCGCGCGGCGGTGGTGGTCAATAACGACGACGCGCGCAATGGAT